>JBDTMD010000153.1:0-5497 GCA_039934435.1 Burkholderiales bacterium | reverse complement strand
CATCTACTTCATCATGATCACGCTCGCCTTCACGCAGATGCTGTACTACCTCGGCACGTCGGTCGCGCTGTACGGCGGCGACGACGGTATGCGCCTGAAGGTCAAGAGCCAGTTCTCCGGTCTCATCGACCTCGACGATCCAGTGTCGTTCTACTACCTGGTGCTGGCGCTGCTGCTCGCTGCCACTTACCTGGTGCACCGGCTGGTGAATTCGCGTTTCGGCCTGGTGCTGAGGGCGGCGAAATCCAACGAGCCGCGCACGCGCGCCATCGGTTTCTCGCCGTATCCCTACCACCTCGCCGGCTTCGTCATTGCGGGTGCGATCTGCGGCCTGGCGGGGGCGCTGCTCGCCAACCATACCGCCTACATCGCGCCGGCGTTCATGGAATGGACGCGCTCGGGCGAAATCATGTTCATGGTGATCCTCGGCGGCATGGGCACGGCGCCGGGACCGGCGCTCGGCGCCTTTGCCCTGCTGCTGGTCGAGGACCAGCTGGCCGGCTGGACGCAGCACTGGCAGATCATCCTCGGGCCGCTGCTGATCCTGTCGGTGCTGTTTTTCCGGCGCGGGCTCGCCGGCCTGCTGCCCAAAGACGGCAAAGATGGCTGAGGCGATCCTCGAGGTGCGCGGGCTGCGCAAGTCCTTCGGCGCGCTGGCGGCCACCGACGGCGTCGACCTCGACCTGCGCGAAGGCGAGACGCACGCCATCATCGGCCCGAACGGCGCTGGCAAAACCACGCTCATCGGCCAACTCGCCGGCAACCTGCGGCCCGACGCCGGCAGCATCCGCTTCGCGGGCGAAGACGTGACGCGCCTGTCGGCGCCGCAGCGCGCGCGCCGCGGTGTCGCGCGCTCGTTCCAGATCACCAGCATCTACCGCGACTTCACCGCGCTCGACAACGTGGCGCTCGCGGTGCAGGCGCACGCCGGCCACAGCTTTCGCTTCTGGCGTCCGGCGCGCGCCGAGCGCGCCTTGCGCGACCCGGCGCGCGCCGTGCTCGAGGAGGTGGGGCTCGCCGCGCGCGCCGACGTGCTGGCGGCGAATCTCGCGCACGGCGAGCAGCGCCAGCTGGAAGTGGCGATGGCGCTCGCCACGCGGCCGCGGCTGCTGCTGCTCGATGAGCCGGTGGCCGGCATGGGGCAGGAAGAGTCGCAGCGCATGGTGCAGTTTCTCGCCGGCCTGAAAGGCAAGCGCAGCATCATTCTCGTCGAGCACGACATGGACGCCGTGTTCACGCTGGCCGACCGCATCTCGGTGCTGGTGTACGGGCGCATCATCGCCAGCGGCGCGCCCGAACAAGTGCGCGCCAATCCCGAGGTGCGCCGCGCCTACCTCGGCGAGGAGGCCTGATGCTGAAGGTGGAAGGCCTGGAGACCGCCTACGGCCTGCAGCAGGTGCTGTTCGGCGTGTCGCTCGAGATCGCCGCGGGCGAAGTGGTGACGCTGCTCGGCCGCAACGGCATGGGCAAGACGACGACCGTGCTTTCCGTGATGGGCGTGGTGCGCCCGAAAGGCGGCCAGGTCACCCTGCAAGGCGAATCGATCTCGGGGTTACCCTCGTATCGCGTGGCGAAGGCCGGCCTCGGCCTGGTGCCCGAGGGGCGGCAGGTCTTTCCCAACCTCACGGTGCGGGAGAACCTGGTGGCGACGCAGCGCGCCGGCCCCTGGTCCCTGGACCGGGTGTACGCCCTGTTTCCCGCCCTGCAGGAACGCCAGCGCCATTTCGGCAACCAGCTCTCCGGCGGCGAGCAGCAGATGCTCGCCATCGCGCGCGCTCTGATGACCAACCCGAAGCTGCTGATCCTGGACGAAGCCACCGAGGGCCTGGCGCCGCTGGTGCGCGCCGACATCTACCGCTCGATCGAGCGCCTGAAGGCCGAGGGCCTGTCGATCCTCGTCATCGACAAGGACGTGCACGCGCTGATGCGCATCGCCAGCCGTCACTACGTGCTGGAGAAAGGGCGCGTGGTGTGGAACGGCAGCTCGGCCGAACTGGGCGCAAATCGCGACGTGCAGCACCGCTACCTGGGTGTATAAACGGGCCATGAAACGCGAAAACGTCATTGGGCGTGCGAACGTCGAGGACACGCCCGAGCTCGAAGCCTATTACCGGGAACTCGAGCGCGAAGCGCTCGGCGCGCTGTGGACCGTGGCGAACGAGATCGAGCCCTGGCATCCGCAACCGAAGTCCGTGCCGATGCTGTGGCCGTGGCGCAAGGTCGAGCAGTTCGTGCGCCGCGCGCCCGCGCTGGTGAGCGCCGAAAAGGCGGCGCGGCGCGTGGTCATGCTGGTCAATCCCGGGCGCAAGGAATGGAGCGCGGCCGTCGGCCTGCTTTACACCGGCGTACAGGTGATGGATCCAGGGGAATCCACGTCCGCCCACCGCCACCAGGCGAGTGCGTTGCGCTTTGTCATGGAGGGGCGCGGCGCCTACACGGTGGTCGACGGCGAGCATGTGCGCCTCGGCGCGCGCGACCTCGTGCTGACGCCGAACGGCACCTGGCACGATCACGGCGTGGAAAGCGACGGCTCGCAGTGCGTATGGCAGGACGGTCTCGACATCCCGCTCATGAACGCGCTCGACGCGAATTTCTACGAGGTGCACCCGGACATCGTGCAGACGCCGGCGCCGCTCTCGCGCGCAGGCTGGGCGAAGCCCTACTCGCCGGTGTTCCACTACCCGTGGGACGAAAGCTATAAGGCGCTGAAGAAGGACGGCGCGGCGTACGAGTATCGCAATCCGCTGACCGGCGGGCCGGTGATGCCGACGATGGGCGTGCGGCTGGAGCGGGTCAAGGGCGACACTCCGCCGGTCCGGCACACCGGCAGTGTGATCTACCAAGTCGCCGCCGGTCGGGGCTGGTCGGAGGTCGGCGGCGAACGCTTCGCGTGGGAAGAAAAGGACATCTTCTGCATACCCGCCTGGACGCGTTACCAGCACGGCGCGCTCGATGAAGCCGTGCTCTTTTCCTTCAGCGACGTGCCGGCCATGCGCGCGCTCGGGTTGTACCGCGAGGAATGATCAGCCGGGAGCAAAACGAGCTGATGACCCGCGTCGGCCCCGGCACCCCGGCCGGGAGCCTGCTGCGCAACTACTGGCAGCCGGTGGCGCTCGCCGATGAGCTCGCCGGCGATCGTCCGGTGAAGGCGGTGCGGCTGTGCGGCGAGGAGTTCGTCCTGTTCAAGGCCGGCGCGAGCTATCGATTGATGCAGCGCCATTGCCCGCATCGCGGCGCCGACCTCGCCTACGGACGCATCGAGCCCGACGGATTGCGCTGCGCCTTCCACGGCTGGAAGTTCGACGCGACCGGCAAATGCGTGGAGACACCCGCCGAGCCCGCGGGCAGCCGCATGTGCGAGCAGATCCGTCCCGTGTCGTACCCGGTAGTGGAAAAGAGCGGAATCCTCTTCGCCTACCCCGGCGCGGGCGAGCCGCCGGCGTTCCCGCATTTCGACTGCTTCGTCGCGCCGGACACGCATACCTTCGCCTTCAAGGGCTACTGGGACTGCAACTGGCTGCAGGCGCTCGAGGTCGGCATCGACCCGGCGCACGCATCGTTCCTGCACCGCTACTTCGAGGACGAGGACCCGGCGACGAGCTACGGCAAGCAGTTCCGCGGCCAGCCTTCCGACTCGGACCTGCCGATCTCCAAGGTGCTGCGCGAGTTCGACAATCCCGAGATCAGCGTCGCGCGCACCGATTACGGCATTCGCCTCGTGACGCTGCGCAAGATCGACGAGCAGAAGACCCACGGCCGCGCGACCCACATCGTGTTCCCGCAGGCCTTCGTCATCCCGATGAACGCGGAGATGACCATCACGCAGTGGCACGTGCCGGTGGACGATATCGGCTGCTACTGGTACGCGATCTTCACCAGCTTCACGTCGCCCGTGGACAAGAAGACCATGCGCGAGCAGCGCCTGAAGACCTACCCGGCGCCCGACTACAAGCCGGTGTTCAACCGCGACAACGGCTGGGGCTTCAACGCCGACGAGCAGCGCAAGCAGACCTATACCGGCATGGGCTTCGACATCAACATCCACGACCAGTGGGCCTGCGAGTCGCCCGGGCGCATCGCCGACCGCACGAAGGAGAACCTCGGCTCGACCGACAAGGGCATCGTGCTCTACCGGCGGCTGCTGGTCGACGCCATCCAGAAGGCGGCGAAAGGCGAGCGCGCGCTGATGATGCTCGACGCCGCGCAGGCCGCCGGGCTTTCCGGTCCGCCTGCGGTAGATGGCGTCGGGCCGACCGGGCGCTGGGACGAGTACTACCGCGAAGTCGATGCCGCGCGCCGCAATCGTGCGCCGTGGTCGGCGAAGGCGGCGTGAAGGATTTGCTGAAGGAGGCCGCGGGACTGGAGGCGGTGCGCTTCGCGTTCGCCGACCAGCACGGGCTGCTGCGCAGCAAGACCATCGCCGCCGCCGAGCTTGCGGCGGTTCTGAAGAGCGGGGTCGGCTTCCCGAGCTCGCTTTTGGCGAAGGACAGCTCCAACAAGACGGTGTTCCCGGTGTTCACTGCAGGCGCGGGCTTCGGCATCCCCGAGCTCGAGAACGCCGCCGACGCGGTGATGGTGCCCGACGTCGAGACGTTTCGCATCCTGCCGTGGGTGCCGAAGACCGGCTGGGTGCTGTGCGACCTCCGCTTCCCCAACGGCAAGCCCGTGCCATTCGACACGCGCGGGCTGCTGAAGAAGGCGCTGGCGAGCCTCGCGGACGCAGGCTACGGCTACCGCGCCGGGCTCGAGATCGAGTTCCACATCTTTCGCCTGGTGGATCCGCGGCTGCGGCCAGAGGACGCGGGGCAACCCGGCACGCCGCCCGAAGTGGCGCTGCTCTCTACGGGCTACCAACTTCTGTCCGAGACGCGCCACGACCTGCTCGAGCCGGCGCTGGAAGTTTTGCGCCACGGACTCGAGGGGCTCGGGCTGCCGCTGCGCAGCTTCGAGTGCGAATTCGGCCCGAGCCAGGCCGAGGTCACGCTCGGCGTGCAGAACGGGCTCGCCGCGGCCGACGCGATGGTGCTGTTTCGAAGCGCCGCCAAACAGATCCTGCGCCGCCACGGCTACCACGCCACCTTCATGTGCCGGCCGAAGCTGCCCAACGTCATGTCCTCGGGCTGGCATCTGCACCAGTCGCTGACCGATCGCGCGGGCGTGAACGCGTTCATGGCGGAAAAGGACTTCCTCTCGGCGACCGGCAAGGGATTCCTCGCCGGGCTCCTCACGCATGCGGCAGCTTCTGCCGCCTTCGCCACACCTACGTTGAACGGCTACAAGCGCTACCGGCCATACTCCCTCGCACCCGAGCGCGCGGTGTGGGGCCGCGACAACCGCGGCGCGATGCTGCGCGTGCTCGGTGGCCCGGGCGACCCGGCCACGCGCATTGAGAACCGCATAGGTGAGCCCGCGGCAAACCCCTATCTCTACTTCGCCTCGCAGATCCATTGCGGTCTGGATGGCGTGCGGCGCAAGCTCGATCCCGGCGCGCCCGAGC
>JBDTMD010000152.1:0-5497 GCA_039934435.1 Burkholderiales bacterium | reverse complement strand
CTGGCGGCCCGTCACCTCGATGGTCAGCGTGTGGCGTGCGGCGCTCAGGCCGTTCACCGTGATGACGGGCGTGTGGATCTCTTCCGAGCGCGCAAAAAGATCCACTTCGGAGTTGGGTCCCCCGTCCACCTTGACGAGGGCGATTCCGCTCCTGACATTGCGGTTTCCGATCCACGTGACCGAGGTCCCCGTAAAGGTGAACACCGCTTTCGCCCCTGGTACTGTGGATTGCTTGGCAGCGTCCCCGCTCCAGCCGAACCCGGTGGCGGCGACCGCTGTCCAGACCCCACTCAGACTTACCGCCGCATTGGATTCCTCATAGCGCGTCGCCGCCGGCGGCGGCGTGTTGTCGCCACCGCCGCTGGCAGTACTGCTGCTGCTGCTGCCGCCGCTGCTGCTGCCGCCGCCACCGCAAGACACCAGCAAACCCGTAATAAACAAGGCCGCGACGCGCTTCATTGCGCATGACCTGGAGTGCGCCCGGGGCGACTTTTCAAGCGTTCTTGAACTTCTTCGCACATGAGCCTTTCTTCCGTGTGTCTGGAGATAGCCTGCGCTATCAACATGCTGTTTTTGCGCGAAGTCGATAGTCCGTATGGACAGTCTGCGACATCCAGTGACGCGCTGGAACGGGCCCGAAATCTCTCCCTGCCGGCCGCTAATGCGGCGACAGGACGTTCACCACTGACTCGCACTGCAGCGAGCTGGGCGACGGCCTGGCCGGCCTGGTGCCGCGGCGAAACGAACTCATCGCCGACTTGAACGACCACGGCCATCGACGCGCAGCGCAATATTGCGACCGAGTACAAGCTCTTTTGCCGCACAACGACCACGGGTTGCTCGAGCGCGCTGCCGGATCCAAGCCCGTCGAGCGCGGAACCATCAATCGCGGCATCTACGCCATCGCGGTGCTGTTCGACCCTGCCCGCCCCCGTTCGGCGGTTGCGCCGCAGCCGCAATGGAACGGCAAGGTGGTCTACACCATCGGCGCCTCGACCGGCCAGCCGCGGCTGCAGTTTCGCGCCGAGCAGAACCGGGCCGACGACTCGGCGTTATCGCGCGGCTTCACGGTCGTGGACAACAGCCTCACCGATTCGCTCTACAACTCGAACCGCGTCCTGAACGCCGAGACGCTGATGATGATGAAGGCGCGCATCGTCGACGCGGCCAATGATGGCAATCACGGCGACCAGGTGATGTGGCGCTATGGGACCGGTCTGTTGCCCGGCACGGCGGCACAGGTCACGGCGGTGACGTTGCAGTCGCTTCTCAACATGCACACTTGGTTGACCGCGCTGCTGAACAGCGCACCCAAAGCGACGCTAAACTCAGTGCGCAAGCAGCAGCAGGTGATCGCCGCCAAACCCGCTACCGCCTTCGACCTGTGTTACCTCACCGGCGACGTCAACTTTACGACCAAGGTGACCGACTTTGCGGTGTGCGATGCTGACCCGAGGCTCGTGAAACACGCGTCGCCGCGCCAGGTCGCGGGTGGAGCGCTGGCGGAGGACATTCTGAAGTGCCAGCTGAAACCACTCAACTCAGTCGACTTTGCCTCGCTTCTTTTTACGTCCGCGCAGTGGGCACGGCTGCAGGCCACGTTCCCGGACGGCGTGTGCGATTGGGAACTGCCCGGCGTCGGACAGCAGCGCGCGGCTTCGCCGTTGACGTTTGCGGATGGCCCGGGCGGCAAAAGGCTTCCCCCAGCGCCGCAGTCGCGCTCCGCGGGACGGGAGGACGATCATCACCACGATCGTGACCGTGACGATCGGGGCGATCGGGACGACGACTGACGAATCACGGCGCGATCCCGCGCAAATGAAAAAGCCGGGGAATCCCGGCCTTTGCTCGCTACCCCCGGAGCGCGCGTCGCTGCGCGCAAGGATAGTCGGAGAATGAGCTAGGCGTTTCGACAGGAGGAAGGCAGGTAACGGGTGCTTACCCCGTTGCTGACGGCAGGGCCGCAGCGCCAGCTGTTGACCGCCTTGCCCATCATGATTGCGGCGTCCGCCGGCGCGCCGTCAATCAGGGGCGCGAACTCGATGTTGCGCCCGTCGACGGTGGCGCTGATATTGCGCACGGTCACAGTCACCATGCCGTTGTCGTCGGTTGCAACCAACGCAACGTACTTCGAGGAGCCTCCCTCGCAGCCCCAGTTCCCGGCCGCAGGTGCCGAGCCGCCGCTCTGGTACAACTCGGTAATCGCCGTCCGGCACGTGGACGCGGCCAGCACCACTTCGGCCATCTTTGCCCGGATGCTGTAGTCCTGGTATGCGGGCAACGCAACGGCGGCTAGGATGCCGATGATGGCCACCACGATCATCAGTTCGATCAGCGTAAAGCCACGGTTCGCTTGTCGCATGCTTCGGGCCAGGATTCTCCGGTGCAGGACTATAGCCAGAAAACATCTGGGAAAACTGTCCGGAAATGCCGCTTGTGAATTGCGTCACCCGCCGCAGGAGCAACAGTCCTCTTTTCCCTACGGAAATCCGTGTCGGGTCCGGGGAACCGCCAATCCGCTCCTAGAAGAGGGTCGTGGCCGCCCCCCTGCTGTGCTCGCTGGCAGCTGAGCTAGCCGAGCGAAGCGAAGAACGCCTTGACGTCTTCCGCCAGGGCTTTCGGCTGCTCCAGCGCCGCGAAATGACCGCCCTTCTGCATCTCGCTCCAGCGGCGGATGTCGGTGTAGGTCTGCGCCGCCAGTGAGCGCGGGGGCCGCAGGATCTCCTTCGGGAACGCGGCGTAGCCCATGGGCACGTCGACGGTCGTGCCCTCCGGGATCGGCCAGGGCCGGTGCACGCGCGCGTAGTAGGGCCAGAACGACGAGCCGATCGCTCCCGTGAACCAGTAAAGCGAGATGCCGGCGAGCATCTCGTCGCGGGTGAGCGCGTTCTCCGGATTGCCGTCGCAATCGGTCCAGCTGCGAAACTTCTCCACCAGCCACGCCGCCAAGCCCGCGGGTGAATCGGTGAGACCGAAGGCGAGCGTCTGCGGCTTGGTCCCCTGGATCCACTGGTAGCCGATCTCTTCCCGGAGCCATGTGGCGAGCTCTTCGAGATACTTCGCCTGCTCCGCATCGACGTCGGCCAGCGCCTTGGGATCGCGCCGCACGGCGAGCAGATTGAGATGGATGCCGACCAGCCGTCTCGGAAATTCCACCCCGAGGCGCGAGCAGACGAAGGCACCCCAGTCGCCGCCCTGCGCGGCGAATTTCTCGTAGCCCAGAATCCCGGTCATCAGTTCGGCGAAGATCGACGCGATTTCCTCCACCCCGAAGCGCGCCTGCCCCGGCTTGAACGACAGGGTGTAGCCGGGAAGCGAAGGCGCGACGATCGTGAACTGTTCGCGCAACAGCGGGATCAGCTTGAGGAACTCGAGCACCGAGCCCGGCCAGCCGTGCGCGAGCAGCAGCGGCATCGGGTTCGGGCCCGTGCCCGGCACGTGGATGAAGTGCACGTCGATGCCCCGGATCGGCACGGTGTACTGCGGCAACGCGTTCAGCTTCGCCTCCTGGGCGCGCCAGTCGAAGCCGTTTCTCCAGTACTCGACCAGCGTCTTCATGTAGGCGAGGCTGGTGCCGCTCGACCAGGGCGCAAGCGGCGGCTCGTCGGGCCAGCGCGTGCGCGCGAGTCGCTCGCGCAGGTCGGCAATGGCGGCGTCGGGTATCTGCAGGCGGAACGGCGCAGGCCGGGGCGCACTCATCTGCAGACGAAAAAGGCCGGGGGGAACCCGGCCTTTTCCTGTCCTTGCATCGCGGTGCGCGCCTTACGCGGCTTTCGCGGCCTTCGCTTCCGCGGCGGGCTTCTTCTCGTCTGCCTTGGGCTCCGGCCGGTCCATCAGCGTGACCAGCGCCAGCGGCGCATTGTCGCCCTTGCGCATGCCGCTCTTCAGGATGCGCAGGTAGCCGCCGTTCCTCTTCGCGTAGCGCGGCCCGAGCTCGCCGAACAGCTTGCCGACGATGTCGCGGTCGCGCAGGCGGTCGAACGCCAGGCGCCGGTTGGCGAGCGAGGGCGCCTTGCCCAGCGTGATCATCGGCTCTACAACGCGGCGCAGCTCCTTGGCCTTGGGCAGCGTGGTCGTGATCTCCTCGTGGCGCAGCAATGAAACCATCATGTTGCGCAGCATCGCAAGTCGGTGGCTCGAGGTGCGATTGAGCTTCCTGAGGCCTAGTCCGTGACGCATCGCGCCCTCAGCCGCGGTGATGCTCGAGCCCGGCCGGCGGCCAGTTCTCGAGCTTCATGCCCAGCGTAAGCCCGCGCGAGGCGAGCACTTCCTTGATCTCGTTGAGCGACTTGCGTCCGAGGTTCGGCGTCTTCAGCAGCTCGGTTTCGCTCCTCTGGATCAGGTCGCCGATGTAGTAGATGTTCTCGGCCTTGAGGCAATTCGCCGAGCGCACTGTAAGCTCGAGGTCGTCGACCGGGCGCAGCAGGATCGGATCGACGGTCGGCGACTTGGGGGTTTCCGTGGGCAGCGCGGTGCCTTCGAGCTGCGCGAACACCGACAGCTGGTCGACGAGGACGCGCGCCGCGTAGCGGATCGCCTCCTCGGGCTCGATCGAGCCGTTGGTCTCGATGTCCATGATCAGCTTGTCGAGGTCGGTGCGCTGCTCGACGCGCGCCGATTCCACGGCGTAGGACACGCGGCGCACCGGGCTGAACGAGGCGTCGAGGATGACGCGGCCGATGCCTTTGGTTTCCTCCGGCAGGAAGCGCATGTTGCCCGGCACATAGCCGCGCCCCGATTCCACCTTGATCTGCATCTCCAGCTTGCCGGTGGCCGACAGGTGGGCGACGACGTGCTCGGGGTTGACGATCTCGACGTCGTGCGACGGCTCGATGTCGGCGGCGGTGACCGGTCCCTCGCCTTTCTTCTTCAGGCTGAGGATCGCTTCCTGGCGGTTGTGCAGCCGGAAGACGATGCCCTTGAGGTTGAGCAGGATGTCGACCACGTCCTCGCCGACGCCGTCCATGGTCGAGTATTCGTGCACCACGCCGGCGATCTGTACCTCCGTCGGCGCGTAGCCCGGCATGGAGGACAGGAGCACGCGGCGCAGCGCGTTGCCGAGCGTGTGGCCGTAGCCGCGCTCGAAGGGCTCCATGGTGACCTTGGCGTGCGATGGCGACAGGTTCTGTACGTCGACGATGCGCGGCTTGAGAAATCCGGATTGCGGCATGTTCGTGTTTTCCCGTTACTTCGAATACAACTCGATGATCAGACTTTCATTGACCGTGGACGGCAGATCGGCGCGCGCCGGCAGCGACTTGAAGGTGCCCTTGAGCGCCTTGGCGTCGACCTCGAGCCACTCGGGGAAGCCGCGACCTTCCGCGGCCTCGCTCGCCGCCTTGACGCGCAGCTGCTCCTTGGCCTTGCCGGTCACTTCGACCACGTCGCCCGGGCGCACTTGGTACGAGGGAATGTTGACGCGCTTGCCGTTGACGTGAACGCCGTTGTGGCGCACGACCTGACGCGCTTCGGTGCGCGAGGCACCGAAGCCCATGCG
>JBDTMD010000151.1:0-5505 GCA_039934435.1 Burkholderiales bacterium | reverse complement strand
TCTTTCCCTCTAGAATCAAAAAGCTGCTGCAGCTGTTCATGGACTGACGGCCCGATGCGACTGGACAAGTGGCTGTGGGCGGCGCGCTGGTTCAAGACGCGCGCCCTGGCGCAGCGGGCGATCGCATCGGGCAGGGTCCTGTTGAATGAGGAAAGACCCAAGCCTGCGCACACGCTGAAGGTCGGCGATGCGCTCGTAGTCCGGATTGCGCAATCCGTCTGGCACGTCCAGGTCGTGGCGCTTTCCGAAAAGCGCGGACCGGCGGCGCAGGCGCGTACGCTCTATGCGGAGACCGAGGCGAGCCGCAGCGAACGCGAACGGCGCGCCGAGCAGCGCCGCTGGGGCGCCGAGCCGACCGCGGCGCTCAAGGGCCGGCCGACCAAGCGCGACCGGCGCAAGCTCGACGCGTTGAAGGGCTGATCAGCGCCTGCGGTAGACGAGGTCGCGCACCTCGTGGCCGAGCTTCACGCCGCGCTGCTCGAACTTGGTGGAGGGACGGGCTCGCACTTCAGTGTCACGCGCCAGCAATGGCTCGGCATTGAAAACCTCTGCCATCTGCACGGCGTATTCGGGCCAGTCGGTCGCCGCGTGCAGGTAGCCGCCGGGCGCGAGCTTGCGGGCGGCGAGCGCGGCGAACTGCGGCTGCACCAGCCGGCGCTTGTGGTGGCGCTTCTTCGGCCACGGATCGGGAAAGAACAGGTGGAGTCCGGCAAGCGAACCGTCGGCGATCATGTGCTCGAGCACTTCGACGGCATCGTGGCGGACCACGCGCAGGTTCTTCAGTTCTTCCTTGTGAATCCGCTGCAGCAAACTGCCGACGCCCGGGCCGTGCACCTCGATGGCGATGAAATCCGTGCCCGGCTGCCCGGCCGCGATGCGCGCGGTGGTGTCGCCCATGCCGGAGCCGATTTCGACAACCCAAGGCGCCTTGCGGCCGAAAACCTGCTCGGGGTGCAGCAGCGCCTGCTGGTAGGCAATTCCGTACGCAGCGGAGAGCTCATCGAGCGCGCGCTGCTGCGCGGGGGTCGTCCTGCCCTGGCGCAGGACGTAGCTGCGGATGCCGCGCTTCAAGCCGCCTTGCTGCGGGAGGGCGCGATCGTACCTTCGACGGGCGAGGAGGGCGCCGCCGTGTAGTGCTTCTTCGGCATGCGGCCGGCGAGGAACGCCTCGCGGCCCGCTTCGACCGCCTTTTTCATGGCGCGCGCCATCATCACCGGGTCTTTCGCGGCGGCGACCGCGGTGTTCATCAGTACGCCATCGCAGCCCAGCTCCATGGCGATGGCGGCATCCGAAGCCGTGCCCACGCCCGCATCCACGATCACCGGCAATTGCACGGCGTCGAGGACCAGTTGCACGCTCCACGGATTAAGGATCCCCATGCCCGAGCCGATGAGCGACGCAAGCGGCATGATCGCCACGCAGCCCGCGTCCTGCAGCATCTTCGCCTGGATCGGGTCGTCGGAGCAGTACACCATCACCTTGAAGCCGTCGCGCACCAGCTCGTGCGTCGCCTTCAGCGTCTCCGGCATGTTCGGGTAGAGCGTGTGCGGATCGCCCAGCACCTCGAGCTTGACGAGGTCGTGCCCGTCGAGCAGCTCGCGCGCGAGGCGCAGCGTGCGCACCGCATCGTCGGCGGTGTAGCAGCCGGCGGTATTCGGCAGGTAGGTGAACTTCGAAGGCGGCAGCGCTTCGAGCAGGCTCGGCTCATTCCGGTTCTGGCCGATGTTGGTGCGCCGGATCGCGACCGTCACGATCTGTGCGCCCGAGGCCTCGACCGCGGCGCGCGTTTGCGCGAAGTCCTTGTACTTTCCGGTGCCGATCAGCAGGCGGGACGCATACGACTTGCCGGCGACGACGAGCATGGCGCTCATCCGCCCCCCACCGCGACGACGATCTCGAGCCGGTCGCCGTCGGCCACCAGCGTCGAGCCGTGCGCGCTTTTCGGCACGATCTCGCCGTTCTTCTCGACCGCGATTTTCCTGCCGGCGAGCGCGAGTTGTGTGACGACTTCCGCGACCGCCATGGGCCGATCGAAGCTGTGCCGGGCGCCGTTCACAACGACTTGAATCATAGGGTAAATGATACACTTGGCCGCAATGCTGCGGGTGTAGTTCAATGGCAGAACGGCAGCTTCCCATGCTGCATACAAGGGTTCGATTCCCTTCACCCGCTCCAACAGGAGCGAGCGCCGCGCGCTAAGCGGTTTCGCTCGCAACGATGCGAAAGGGATCGCCCCGGGGAAAGTCGGTGAGCAGGCGGTCGAACTCCAGCTTGACCACCGCGTAGCACTCGCACACCGCTTTCTCCAGGCCCGGCCGGTCCAGCACGTCGATGCGGCCGCGGCGGTATTGGATCAATCCGGCGCGCTGCAGCTTTCCGGCCGCCTCGGTCACGCCTTCGCGGCGCACGCCGAGCATGTTGGCGATCAGCTCCTGCGTCATGCTCACTTCGTCCGTGGCCAGGCGGTCGAGGCTCAGCAGCAGCCAGCGGCACAGCTGCTGCTCGACCGAATGGTGCCGGTTGCACACCGCGGTCTGCGTCATCTGCGTGATCAGCGCCTGCGTGTAGCGCAGCAGCAGGCGCAGCACCGGTCCGGCGCGGTTGCACTCCTGCTTGATCACTTGCGAGCGCAGGCGATAGCCGAAGCCCGCGCTTTGCACGATGGCCCGGCTGGGCGTGGTTTCGCCGCCCATGAACAGCGATATGCCGAGGATGCCTTCGTTGCCGACCACGGCGATCTCCGCCGAGGCGCCGTTCTCCAGCACGTAGAGCAGCGAGACGATGCAAGTGGTCGGAAAATACACGTGGTTCAGGCGCCCGCCCGACTCGTAGAGGACTTCGCCGAGCGGCATCGGCACCAGTTCGAGGTTGGGCAGCAGGCGCTCGTAATCCGCCTTGGGCAGCGCGGCGAGCAGCTGGTTCTGGGTCGGGTTATGAGGGACGGTAATGAGCGGTCTCCGATGTCGTCGGCGCGGCTTGGCGCCAACGGCATCATCTCCCGCGAGTCCTGCCCGCTCTGTGCGCTACCGAACGTTACGGGAAAGCTGGCTCCGGGGCGCCGTGCCGCTCGCGGGCGCCTCGTTTCGGCTCCCCGCGGTAGAACCGGTACTGATTGCGCCCGCCTTCCTTGGCCAGGTACATCGCCGCATCCGCGGCCTTGAGCAAGGCGTCGGCATCCGCCCCGTCCTGCGGATAAATGGCAATGCCGATGCTCGCCGTGACCACCAGCTCTCGCCCGGCGACCTGGTGCGCCGCCGTGAAGGCGGTGATGATTTTCGCGGCGCTGCGCGCGGCATGTTCCGCGTGCGTGATGTCGGCGAGCAGCACCACGAACTCGTCGCCGCCCTTGCGGCACACCGAGTCCGATTCGCGCACGCAGGCCGTCAGGCGTCGCGCCACCGATTGCAGCAACTGATCGCCGGCATCGTGTCCCAGGTCATCGTTGACTTTCTTGAAGCGGTCCAGGTCGAGGAACAGCACCGCGAACTGCTTGTCGTGGCGGCGCGCCAGCGCGATCGCCCGGGCGATGCGGTCGCCGAGCAGAACCGGGTTCGGCAGGTCGGTGAGAAAGTCGTGCTGCGCCAGATGCGACATCTTGGCCATGACCTTGCGCGACGCGCCGACGTCGTGAAACACCATGACGGCGCCGATCACGCTGCCGTCGCGTCCGTGGATCGGGGCCGCGGTGTCCTCGATGGAGACCTCGGTCCCGTCGCGGCGCAGCAGCACGCTGTTGGCCGCCAGTGCGACGGGCGAGTTGGTGCTCATGGCGAGCTCCATCGGATTGCGGCTGGGGGGTTCGCGTGTCGTCCCGTCCACCAGCTGGAGCACTTCCTTCAGCGGCTTCCCGCTGGCCTCGCTGCGCGACCAGCCGACCAGCCCTTCCGCCACCGAGTTGAGATAGGTCACCATGCCGGCGGCATCGGTGCTCAGGACGGCGTCGCCAATGGAGTCGAGCGTGACCTGGGCGCGTTCCTTCTCCATGAACAAGGCCTCGTCAGACGACTTGCGCTCGATCGCGTTGCGCAGCGCGCGCGGCAAGGTGTAATTGTCGAGATGGGCCCTCGGCAGATGATCCAGCGCACCCCGGCTCACCGCTTGCCGCGCCAGTTCGTCTTCGCCCTTGCCGCCGAAGACCAGGATCGGGACCTGCGGCGCGGCGTCGATCAGGCGATCGAGAACGCCGATGCCCTGGACGTCGGGCTGCTGGAGATCGAGCAGCACCACGGCGACCTTGCCGGCGCTCACCCAGCCGATGTCGTTCGGCAGCGCGTCCAGGTGCTGGACGCTAAACGACTCGTCCTGCCCGTCGGCAAGCGCTTTTGAAATCACGCCGGCATTGGCGGCATTGGCCGTGATCAAAAGGACTTTGGTTTCCATGGTTTCCTTGGTTTGCATGCGCGAGTCGCGGTCCGCTTCAGGCGGCCGGCGATTCCTCCGCGGCGAGAAAGCGAGCCTCGAACACGTCGCTCGGCACCGGCATGCCGATCAGCGAACCCTGCATCTCGTCGCAATGCAGCAGCAGGAGCTGGCGCGACTGCTCCTCGGTTTCGACGCCTTCGGCCACTACGCTGAACTTCAGCGCCGCCGCCAGGCCGATGATGGCGGACACCAGCGCCAGGCCGCGCGGCTTGCCGCACATGTCGGCAACGAACGACTGGTCGATCTTCAGCGTGTCCAGCGGCAGCCGGGACAGGTAGTTGAGCGAGGAAAAGCCGGTGCCGAAGTCGTCGATGGCGATGCTCACGCCCATGGCGCGGATCGCCTGCAGGATGCCGACGCTGTGCGTCACGTCCTGCATGACCACGCTCTCGGTGATCTCCAGCTCGAGGCCCGCCGCCGAGCGCGCGTCGGCGCCGATCGCGTGCCTGACTTCGGCGATGAAGCTGCGATCGCGCAGCTGCAGCGCCGAGACGTTTACCGCGATGCGCACGGCCGCCAGGCCGTTGCTGCGCCAGCGCAGATGGTCGGCGATGCTCTGGCGCATCGCCCAGCGCCCGACGTCCTGGATCAATCCGGTTTCCTCCAGCATCGGGATGAACCGGCCGGGCGCCGTCAGTCCGGCGTGCGGGTCGTTCCAGCGGATCAGCGCCTCGGCGCCGGTGAGCCGGCTGCTCGCGAGGTTGACCTTGGGTTGGTAGTGGAGAACGAACTCTTCGTTGTCGAGCGCCCGGCGCAGCCGGGCTTCCAGTGCAAGCCTGCCGTCCACCGCCGCGCTCATCCTGGGCATGGCATTCCGCGGCCGGGGCGCGCGCTGATCGACGTCGGTGCATGCGCAATGCGGGGGGCTCTCATATCATTTCCTGCCGCGATGGTGACGCATTGCGCCGGGCGCTTCCGTGCGAGGGCGCACATACTTTGCGTCTTCCAGCGCGCAGCCTGCGCGTCATGCACCGCATCGTCGGCGTCCTGTCCGCGTTCCTGCTGGGCGCCTGCGCCGTGCCGGCGGCGCCGCCGCCGGTCGAGCCCGCGGCTGCCGCAAAGGCGCCCGCGCCAGCGCCAGCG
>JBDTMD010000150.1:0-5534 GCA_039934435.1 Burkholderiales bacterium | reverse complement strand
GCTCGCGCGCCAGCGCATCGCCGATGTCGCGCAGCAGCCCCGGCCGGTCGCTCGCCGTCACCACGAGGTCGACGCCGTAGGCGCCGGTCGCCGCACCCCACTGCGCCTCGAGCAGCCGCCCGCCGTCGGCTTTCGCCAGGCGCGCCAGGCTCGCGCAGTCGGCACGGTGAATGGACACGCCGCGCCCGCGCGTGACGAAGCCGCGGATGGCGTCGGGCGGCACCGGCTTGCAGCAGCGCGCGATCTGGGTCAGCAGGCGGTCCATGCCGACGACGAGGATGCCGCCGCTCGCCTTCGCCTTCGCCTTCCTCGCCGGCGCGGCGGGCGCGGGCGGCGGCACGAGCTTCGGCCGCGGCGGCTCGGAGGTGCGCCCGCCCTCCTGCAGATTGAACCAGTGCCGCACCTTGGCGCGCGCGCGGCTGGTTTTGAGGAAGGCGCGCTCGGCGTTCAGCCAGTCGCGCGACGGCCCGCCGGTCTTGGCGACCGTGATCTCCACGCGCTGGCCGCTCTTCAGCGGTGTGTCGAGCGGCACGATGCGCCTATCCACCTTGGCGCCGCGGCAGCGGTGGCCGATGTCGGTGTGCAGCGCGTAGGCGAAATCAACCGGCGTCGCGCCCACGGGCAGGTCGACCACCTTGCCCTGCGGCGTTACCACGTAGAGGGTGTCGTCGAGCGCCGCGGCGCGCGTCTTCTCCGCCCAGGCGCCGCGGTCGGCGACCTCGTCGCGCCAGGCGAGGAGCTGGCGCAGCCAGGCGATCTTGTCGTCGTGCGCGGTGTCGGCGCGCGTCGCGCGCCCCGCTTCCTTGTAGCGCCAGTGCGCGGCGACGCCGAGCTCGGCGTGGCGGTGCATCTCCTCGGTGCGGATCTGCACCTCGAGCGTCTTGCCGGCGGGGCCGACTACTGCCGTGTGCAGCGACTGGTACAGGTTCTCCTTCGGCCGCGAGATGTAGTCGTCGAATTCGCGCTCGATCGGCTGCCACAGGTTGTGCGCCACGCCAAGCGCGGCATAGCAGTCCTGCACCGCGGGCACGATGACGCGCAGCGCGCGCACGTCGTGCAACTGCTCGAAGTCCAGGCCTTTGACGCGCATCTTGTTCCAGATCGAGTAGATGTGCTTCGGGCGGCCGCTCACCTTGCCAGCGACGCCGGCGGCCGCGAGTTCGCGCACCAGCGTCTGCACGCAGTTTTCAATGTACTGCGCGCGCTCCACGCGCCGCTCGTCGAGCATGCGGGCGATGCGCTTGTAAGTATCGGTCTCGAGAAACCGGAACGACAGGTCCTCCAGCTCCCATTTCAGCTGCCAGACGCCGAGGCGGTTGGCGAGCGGCGCGTAGATGTCGAGCGTCTCGCGCGCGTAGGCCGCGCGCTCAGCGGAAGCGTGCTTCGCGAACCAGCGCAGCGTCTGCGTGCGGCTGGCGAGCCGGATCAGCACCACGCGCACGTCCTCCACCATGCCGAGCACCATCTTGCGCAGCGCCTCGCTCTGCTGCGCGGCCGTGGCGCGCGTCAATACGCGCAGTTGATAAAGCTTCTCGACGCCCGCGACGAGCGCCGCGATCTCGGCGCCGAAATGCCGGCCGAGCTCGTCCCCCGCGGCGAGATACTTGGGCGCCGCGAACAGCACGCCCGCGGCGCGCGCCACCGGGTCGACGCCGATGGCGGCGAGGCTCGAGGCCAGGCCGAGCGCGTGCGGCCAGACCGGCTCGCCCGTCGACAGCTCGTGCCCGGCGTAGAGCGGCTCGGCAAACTCCAGCGCGCGTGCGACGAAATCACGCTCCCCGGGCGCCAATCCCTCGGCGAGCGACGCGAGCGGCGTGGCGCTCGATTGCGGGTGCAACTGCGCCACGGAGACCATGCAGGTATTGTAGCGAGGACTATGCCAGGCATCCGATGGGTTGGCTGAAGAACTGGCGCCGCCGGCGCGTGCTCGCGCGCCTCGGCATCGACGAGGCGCTGTGGCGCGCGGTGATGGCGTCGCTGCCGTTTCTGCGCGGGCTGTCGCCCGACGAGGCGTCCCGCCTGCGCGAGCTGGCGCTGCTGTTTCTCGCCGAAAAGCAGATCACGGGCGCGCACGGCTTCGCGCTCGAGGACGCCATGCGACTGTCGATCGCCGTGCAGGCCTGCCTGCCGATCCTCGCGCTGGGCTTCGAGCGCTACGACGGCTGGAGCGAGGTCATCGTCTATGCGGGGGATTTCCGTGTGCCGATTTCGGAAACCGACGAGCACGGCGTGGTGCACGAATTCAACGACGAGCGCGCGGGCGAATCCTGGCCCGGCGGCCCGGTGGTGCTGTCCTGGGACGCGGCCGCGCACGCGCCGGACATGAACGTCGTCATCCACGAGTTCGCGCACAAGCTCGACATGGCGAACGGCGCGGCCGACGGCATGCCGCCGCTGCCCGCCGACATGGACCGGCAATCCTGGCGCGAGGCGTTCCGCGTCGCCTACGGGGGATTCTGCGATGCCGTCGATCGGAGCCGGGAAACCTGGCTCGATCCCTACGCCGCCGAGGCGCCGGCGGAGTTCTTCGCGGTGGTAAGCGAGGCGTTCTTCGAGGCGCCGAACGAGACGCGGCGGCGCTATGCTGACGTCTACGAGCAGCTCCGGCAGTTCTACCGGCAGGATCCCGCGGCGCGACTGGCGACCTGAATCAGCGCGCCTTGGACGCGGCGCGCCTGAGCGCTGCGTTGATGCGGGTCTGCCAGCCCGGTCCGCCGGCCTTGAAGTGTTTCAGGACTTCGGCGTCGAGCCGCAGCGTGACCTGCGCCTTGGGGTTCTCCTTCGGCGGGCGGCCGCGCGAGCGCAGCAAGTCCGCGGCCGCTTTGGCGCCGATCATCTTCGGCAGCACCTCGGTTGCCGGGCGCATGCGGCGAAAGTCTTCAGCCGTCAACTGGCGGACTTCGCCTTCCTTATTGGTCAGCGGCTTTGGCTTGCTCATATTCGTCGAACTCGATCTTCGTCGTTTAGTGTAACTACATTTAATTCGACGTCAAGGCGCGAGACAATCCACGTAACGCGTTCCACATAGAACCGTTTACGAGCATTCATGAAGACTCTCTTGATCGTTTTCCACACCGCCGGCGTCAAGAACGCGCAGATGGCCGAGGCGGTCGCACGCGGCGCGCAGACCGAAGAGGGCGTGCGCGTGGTGATGAAGCGCTGCGCCGAAGCGGGTCCCGAGGATGTCCTGAACGCGGATGGCCTGATCCTCGGCACGCCGGAAAACTTCGGCTACATGTCGGGAATGATGAAGGATTTCCTCGAGCGCATCTTCTACCCCTGCGAAGGCAAGGTCGAAGGCCGACCGTGGGCGCTGTTCGTCGGCACGGGGCTGGATGGCGCCGGCGCCGTCACTTCGGTCGAGCGCATCGTCACCGGCCTGCGGCTGAAGAAGATCAGCGAGCCGATCGTGGTGGTGAAGGAACTCAAGCCCGAGCAGGTCACTGCGCTCGAGGAGCTCGGCGCGGCGATGGCGGCGGGGCTCGCCGCCGGAATCCTTTAGAGCGCGACGCGCGGCGCGCCCGGCGCGCCGGCGGCGAGCCGCCCGTCGTCGCTAGGCTCGCCCAGCACCTGGCGCACCGGCACCAGGCCGGCCCAGATCGGCAGCTGATAGTCCTCGGGCTCGTCGATCGGCGGGCCGCTGCGCACCTTGGCGACCGCCTCGTCGATGTGCAGGCCGAAGACGCTCATCGCCTTCAGCTCCTGCTTGTTGACCGGGCGCAGGTTCTTCCAGTGCCCGGGGTAGACGCGCTCGACGAACTTCTCCATCTTCGCCAGCTTTTCCTCGGGCTCGGCCACCTTGTACGGCTTGCCGAACAGCATTGCCGTGCGGTAGTTCACCGACATGTGGAAGCCCGAGCGCGCCACCACCAGCGCGTCGAAGTGCGTCACCGTGAGACACACCTCGGGCGACTTTTCGAGCGCCAGCAGCATCCTGCTCTTCGACGAGCCGTGGAAGTACACCGCGTCGCCTTCGCGCCAGTAGGCGGTCGGCGTGACGTAGGGCTGCTTGTCGATCACGTAGCCGAGGTGACATACGAAGCCCGCGTCGAGGATCGCGTACAGCGTGTCGCGGTCATAGTGCCCGCGCTTGGGCAGGCGGCGGATTTTTGTGCGTGCGGTGCGTGTCAGCTCTTTCACTCGGGGCTCCTGGATCGGGATTTCATCTTAGCAGCGGCGCGGTAGACTCGCGCCATGGCCTGGGACGCGCTCGCCGCCTACGACACCCTCACCGGGGGGTACAGTCGGGCGCTGCGTGTGGACGAACTGTGCCGCCTCGCCGCGGACCGCTTCCCCGGCATGCTGCCGGGCACCGCCGAGCTGGCGGCGGAAGCGAAATTACCCCAGGGTAAAAAGCAGGGGCTGGAGAAGGCGCAGGGGCGATTCCTTGGCGCGGTGCTCGCCGACTCGCGGGCCGGGACGCACCTTTGCCGCTCGATGCTGCTGCCGCGCGAGGATTCGAGAAAGTACCTCGCGCGGTTCGAGTCGCAGGGCGAGCTCGAGCTCACCGGCGTGCGCCTGTCGCGCCAGGGCAAGGCGGCGGTGCTCACTATGCGCAATCCGCGCTACCTCAATGCCGAAGACGAAACCACGCTCGACGGCATGGAGATCGCCACCGACGTGGCGCTGCTGGACAAGAAAATCGAGCTCGTGGTGCTGCGCGGCGATGTCGTCACCCACACCAAGCACGCGGGCAAGCGCGTATTCGGCGCCGGCATCAACCTCACGCACCTGTACCAGGGAAAGATCCGCTTTCTCTGGTACATGATTCGCGACCTCGGCTTCGTCAATAAATTCCTGCGCGGCCTTGCGATCCCGGGCGTGCATCCGGAAGAAGATTCGATCGAAAAGCCCTGCGTGGCGGCGGTGGAGAGTTTCGCCATCGGCGGGCACTGCCAGATTTTGTTGACTATGGACTATGTCATCGCTGCCGAAGACGCGTACATGACACTGCCGGCGCGAAAGGAAGGCATCATCCCGGGCGCGGCAAATTTACGGCTGCCGCGCTTCGTCGGCCCGCGCGTCGCGCGCCAGGCGATCCTCGCCGGGCGGCGGCTGGATTGCGATTCATCGGCAGGGCGGATGATCTGCGACGAGATCGTGCCGTTAACTGGAATGGACGCGGCGATCGAGAGGCTGGTTGCGCTGCTCACCGATTCCGGCGTGGTGAGCGCCGCGGGCAACCGGCGCGCGCTGCGCTCGGGCGAGGAGCCTTTGGATCAGTTCAGGCGTTACATGGCGGTGTACGCGCGCGAGCAGGCTCTGTGCCATTTCAGCCCGGCGCTGATCGCCAACCTGGAGAAGCACTGGGACGCGGCGAATCGCCGCGGCTGACTAGGGAACCGAGGTCTGGATAAGACAGTTGCGATCCGCGGATAGTTAGCGGGCTAACGCATTGACTCTCTGGTAGGTCGTGGCGGATTCGAACCGCCGACCAATGGATTAAAAGTGGAAGCTCAGTGGGTAAGTCATTGACGAAGCGGCCCGCCCTCACTCGCGCAGACTCGCCCGAGCATGCCAAAGTTCTACGTTTT
>JBDTMD010000149.1:0-5551 GCA_039934435.1 Burkholderiales bacterium | reverse complement strand
GCCGCGGCGCTCCGGAATCGTCACGCCTAGCACCGCCTCGCGGTGCTCGCCAACCTCGGCGCGCTCGGCGACGAAGCGCAGGCGGTCGAAGTTGATGTTGGCGCCGCAGGCGATCGCGACCAGCGTCTTGCCGCGCGCGCCGTGGCGCTCGACCCAGGCCTTGGCGCCCGCGATCGCCAGGGCGCCCGCCGGCTCCAGCACCACGCGCGTGTCCTCGAACACGTCCTTGATCGCGGCGCAGATCTCGTCGGTGTCGACGAGCACCATTTCGTCGACCAGCCTGCGCGCCAGGCGAAAAGTCTCCTTGCCCACCTGCTTCACCGCGACCCCGTCGGCGAACAGGCCCACGTGCTCGAGTTTCACGCGCCGCCCGGCTTTGAGCGAGCGCGTCATGGCGTCGGCGTCGTCGGGCTCGACGCCGATCACGCGGATGCCGGGGCGCAGATGCTTCAGGTACGAGGCGATGCCGGCGATCAGCCCGCCGCCGCCCACCGCCACGAACACCGCGTCGATGGCCCGCTCGCTCTGGCGCAGGATCTCCATGCCGATGGTGCCCTGCCCGGCGATCACGTCGGGGTCGTCGTAGGGATGCACGAAGGTCAGGCCGCCGCGCCGCTTCAGCCGCATGGCGTGCGCGTACGCCTCGTCGTAGGAATCGCCGTGCAGCACGACCCGGGCGCCGCGCGCCGCGACCGCGTCGACCTTGATCCGCGGCGTGGTCAGCGGCATGACGATCAGGGCGCGGCAGCCGAGCTTCTGCGCGGCGAGCGCAACGCCCTGCGCGTGGTTGCCGGCGCTCGCCGCGATCACGCCTTTGGCGAGCTTGTCGCGCGGCAGGTTGACCATCTTGTTGTAGGCGCCGCGCAGCTTGAAGGAGAACACCGGCTGCAGGTCCTCGCGCTTGAGGAGCAGCCGGTTGCCCAGGCGCCGCGACAGCGCCGGCGCCAGCTCGAGCGGCGATTCGATCGCTACATCGTAGACGCGCGCACGCAGGATGCGCTCGAGATAGTCGCCACGTTTCACGCAGAAAAGCCTAGCACAACGGTCATGCGCAACCGGTGTGTTCGAACGCCAACCAGACGCTTACTTGTTGTCGGGCAGGATCACCTCGACGCGCCGGTTCTGCTGGCGCCCGGCGGCCGTGTCGTTACTGGCCACGGGCTTGCCGGGGCCAAAACCGACGGCGCTGATGCGCTCGCCGGCGATGCCGCGCCCGGCGAGCGCGTTCTTCACTGCCAGCGCGCGCTGTTCCGAGAGCGCCTGGTTATAGGCCGCGGAGCCGGTCGAATCGGTATGCCCTTCGATGATCACGTTGCGCTCCGGATTCTCGTTCAGGAACGCGGCCAGCTGCCCGAGCGTGCGCATGGCACCGGGCTTGAGATCCGAGCGCCCGGTGTCGAACAGCACGTCGCCGAGGGTCAACACCATGCCGCGCTCGGTCTTCTTGGCTTTCATTTCCTCGAGCTGCGCGGCGAGGCGCTTGTTCTGCTCATCCGCGGCGAGCGCGGCGGTGTTGGCCGCCTGCGCGGCGGCGTTCGCCGCCTGCGCCCGGGCGAACTGTTCCTCGGCGAGCTTGCGCGCGGCGACGGCCTGCTCCTGCTGCTCGAGGGCACGCTTACGCGCCGCCTCGGCATCGGCAGCCGAAACGGCCGCGCGCCGCTGCATGGCCTCGGCCTCGCGCGTGCGCACTTCGACCATGATGCGCTGGCGATCCGCGGCGGCGGCGGCCACCGCCTCGTCGCCGGCGACGACCTTGCCGGCTTCGATCGCAGCTTCGGTGCGGCGCTTGGCGACATAGGCGTAGTGCTCGACGATGTTGGGCGATTGGCCGGCCTGCAGCGCCGCCTGCGCACGCTGCAGTGCGACGCGCGCGCTTTGCAGCTCGACCGTGCCGCCGCCGGCCGCGTAGGCGTCGTTCGCGGCGCGCGCATACGCGGCATTGGCGTCGTCCAGCGCGGGATTGCTGGGCGGGACAGTTGCGCACGCGGCCAGAGCGAGCGCCGCGCCAAGGGCGAGCGCGGCCTTGATGCCGCGGCTGCTGAATTTATTCATGGGATGAATCCTTCTGCGAAAGTGAGGGAATTGGCGACCCTTGCGGGCGCGACTCAGCGACGGACATTGCGCTCGGCTTCGCTGCGCAGTAGTTCGTTGCTGCGCAACAGCTCCTCGGCGGCCTGCTGGGCGTTGACCGCGCGCGTCTTGCGATCCGCGAGTAGCGCGTCGGCTTCCGCGGCCTCGGCCAGGCGGCGGGCGTCGCCGAAACGCTCCTCGCGCATGGCGGCATCGGCGCGGGCGATCTTCTCGCGCGCGGCCAGCAGTTCAACCGACGCCCAACGCTGGGCGCCGGCACTCTCGGCCTGGGTGATCGCGGCATTGGCCGCCGCCAGTTCAGCGGTCGGCGGCAGTTCGGTCGTGGCGCAGGCGCCCAGGAGCAGCAGCGCGGCGAGCAAGCCGGAACCGGCAAGCCGTTGGCAAGTGGCAATCGAGTTGTTCATGGGAAATTTCTCCGAGGTGATCGAACGGGAAGCGGGAAGTGCGGCGCAGGCCGCCGCGGCCAGCTGCGTCCTCCATCCAGGCCAACAGACCGCCTGTGCACTAGAGCCTACGTTGATGGTCCGGCCATCATCCGTACGATAGCGCACATTTGCGTGCTGGCGCCTTACGCGGCGTTCAGCTTCGCCACGGCCACCGCCAGCCATTTCACGCCTTCGCGGCCGAAATTCACCTGCACGCGGGCGTCGCTGCCCAGGCCTTCGGCGTCGACGATGACCCCGGCACCGAACTTGGCGTGCACCACGTTCTGGCCGATGCGAAAGCCGTTCGGCGCGCCGCCGGTGCCTGCAGGGGCGCCGCCAAAGCGCGGGTCGCGCTTGACCGCGCGGGTGAAGGCGCCGGCGGTAAAGGTCGAGGGCTTGCGCTTCTCGGCCAGGCGCGGCGTGAGCCACTTCAGCAGCGGCTTGGGCAGTTCGTCGACGAAGCGCGACGGCAGGTTGTAGCGCGTCTGGCCGTGCAGCAGCCGGGTCTGCGCAAACGACAGATACAGGCGCTGCTTCGCCCGCGTCAGGGCGACGTACATCAGGCGCCGCTCCTCCTCCAGGCCGTCCTGCTCCATCACGCTCTGCTCGTGCGGGAACAGGCCTTCCTCCAGCCCGCTCACGAACACGGCGTTGAATTCCAGCCCCTTGGCCGAATGCATGGTCATCAGCTGTAGCGCGTCCTGGCCCGCGCCCGCCTGGTGCTCGCCGGCTTCGAGCGCGGCGTGAGTCAGGAACGCAAGCAGCGGGTCGGCGTCCTCGCCCGACTCGATCGCCGCGTCCTCGACGCTGAAAGTGGCGGCGGCATTCACCAGTTCGCCGAGGTTCTCGAGCCGCTCGGCGCCTTCGCGCTCGCGCTTGTAGTGCTCGGCAAGGCCGCTCTTGGCCACCACGAGCTCGACTCTTTCGGCGAGCGTCAGGCCCGCGCATTCCTCGCGCAGCGACTCGATCAGCGCGATGAAGGCCGCCACCTTGCCCGGGTTGGCGAGCGCCGTCTCGTACAGGTTGCGGCCCGCCGCCCGCGCCGCGTCCTGCAGCGCTTCCAGGGTGCGCGCGCCGATGCCGCGCGTCGGGAAATTGACCACGCGCAGGAAGGCGTTGTCATCGGCCGGCGAGGCGACCAGGCGCAGGTAGGCGAGCGCGTGCTTCACCTCGGCGCGCTCGAAAAAGCGCAGGCCGCCATAGACGCGGTAGGGCAGCCCGGCGGTGAACAGCGCGTGCTCCAGCACGCGCGACTGCGCGTTCGAGCGGTACAGCAGCGCGATCTCGTCGAGGCGCGTGCCGTCGCGCTTCAGCCCCTGAATTTCCTCGACCATCCAGCGCGCTTCGTCCGTGTCGGATTGCGCCTCGAACACGCGCAGCAGCTCGCCGGCGCCCGCCGCGGTCCACAGGTTCTTGCCGAGGCGCTTGGCGTTGTGGGCGATGAGCGCGTTGGCGGCGTCGAGGATGTTGCCCTGCGAGCGGTAGTTCTGCTCCAGGCGCACGCGCGCGCCCGGATACTCGCGCTCGAAATCCGCCATGTTGCCGACGTGGGCGCCGCGAAAGGCGTAGATCGACTGGTCGTCGTCGCCGACCGCGAACAGGCTCGCCTGCGGCCCGGCGAGCAGCTTCAGCCAGCGGTACTGCAGGCGGTTGGTGTCCTGGAACTCGTCGACCAGCAGATGCCGGAAGCGCGCGCGGTAGTGCTCGCGCAGCGGTTCGTTGCGCGACAGCAGCTCGAAGCTGCGCAGCAGGAGCTCGGCGAAATCGGCGACGCCCTCACGCCGGCACTGCTCGTCGTAGGCGTCGTAGAGCTCGGCGTAGCGACGCGCCATGTCGTCGCCCGCGGCGACGTCGCGCGCGCGCAAGCCCTCTTCCTTTTTGCCCATGATGAAGTACTGCACGTCGCGCGGCGGGAAGCGGTCCTCGTCGACGTTCATCGCGCGCAGCACGCGCTTGACCGCGGCGAGCTGGTCCTGCGTGTCGAGGATCTGGAACTCGCGCGGCAGCCCCGCTTCCTGGTGGTGCGCGCGCAGCATGCGGTTGCACAGGCCGTGGAAGGTGCCGATCCACATGCCGCGCGGATTGACCGCAAGCATCGCCGTGAGCCGCGACAGCATCTCGCGCGCCGCCTTGTTGGTGAAGGTGACGGCGAGTACGCCTGCCGGCGACACGGCACGCTCCTGCAGCAGCCAGGCGATGCGCGTCGTCAGCACGCGCGTCTTGCCGCTGCCGGCGCCAGCGAGAATCAGCGCATGCCCTGCGGGCAGCGTGACGGCGGCGAGCTGTTCGGGATTGAGGTCTTCGAGGCGCAGCGACAAGGCGCTGCCATTATATGCCCGGCGCGCCCGTCACTTTCGGCGACTCGACGCCCGCGGTGCCGCGCAACTGCTCGCCGAGCGCCTCGGCGTCGTCCCGCGAAGCAAGGCGCGAGATGCGTACCAGGTAGACGCGCTTGCCCTCGGCCTTCGTCGGATAGATCTCGGCGGCGTAGCCGGCATCGCGCAGCCGGTCGTAGAGCTCGAGCGCGGCGCCCTGCGTTTCGACGCTCGCCAGCGTCACGCGCCACCGGCCGCCACTGCGCGCGGCGCCGCGCCCGTCGGCGATCTCGGTCTCGCGCGCCCATTGCGCGAGCTGCACCGCGTCGACGACGCCCACCGGCTGGGTCGCGCCTTTCACGCGCTGGTAGAACTGGCGCGGCTCGGCCATCAGCACCGGCGCCTCGCCTTCGGCGCCGACTTCGACCTTGCCCTCGATCAGGCACACGACCTGGCGCTCCGGGCTCGACTTGCCCCACAGATCGGTGCCGCGGATGCCCGCGGTGACCGTGGCGACGCGGATGCTCACGTCGCGGCGGCGCTGCTTCGCCAGCACGTCGGTGGTAAAGCGGAACGCCCCTTGCAGCACGTTGAGCGCCGCCTTGAAAAAGCCGCCGCGATCGGGCGCGAGATCCAGAATGCGCAAGCTCGCGCTCTCGCCGAGCTTCACCAGGCTGCCCTCGGCGAGCTTGATGTAGACGCGCGCACCGACGCCGGTGC
>JBDTMD010000148.1:0-5567 GCA_039934435.1 Burkholderiales bacterium | reverse complement strand
ATGCGGCCGATGCCGATCTTGCCGACGTAGCTCGAGTAGTCGAGCGAGCAGATCTGCAACTGCAGCGGCCCGTCGGCATCTTCGTCGCGCATCGGCACGTGCTGCAGGATCGCCTCGAACAGCGGCTTCATGTCGCCGCCGCGTGCACCGGGCTCGAGACTCGCCCAGCCTTCCAGCGCCGAGGCGTAGACGACGGGGAAATCGAGCTGCTCCTCGGTCGCCCCCAGCTTGTCGAACAGGTCGAAGGTCTGGTTGACGGTCCACTGGGCGCGCGCGCCTGGCCGGTCCACCTTGTTGACGACGACGATCGGCTTCAGGCCGAGCGCCAGCGCTTTGCGCGTGACGAACCGCGTCTGCGGCATCGGCCCATCGACCGCGTCCACGAGCAGCAGCACGCCGTCGACCATCGACAGCACGCGCTCCACTTCGCCGCCGAAGTCGGCGTGGCCCGGCGTATCGACGATGTTGATGTGCGTGCCTTCATAGCGCACCGCGCAGTTCTTGGCAAGGATGGTGATACCGCGCTCGCGCTCCAGATCGTTGGAGTCCATGACGCGTTCCTGCAGCTGCTCGTGCGCGGCGAAAGTGCCCGTGGCCCGCAGCAGCTTGTCGACGAGCGTCGTCTTGCCGTGGTCGACGTGGGCGATGATGGCGAGGTTGCGCAGGGCGCGTGGCATGGCGTTGATCAGAAAAGGAAAAAGTGCGGCATTGTACGCGACTTGGAGTGTCGCGTGTTGCATTGCGTCAGAGTTTCAGCGCGGCGGCGATCGTGTTTTGTATTGCTTGCGCCGCGGCGCGCGGATCGGCGGCGTCGCGAATCGGTCGCCCGACGACGATGTAGTCGGCGCCATTGGCGAAGGCCTGCGCGACATCGACGACGCGCTTCTGGTCCTGCGCCGGTGCACCCGCGGGACGCACGCCCGGTACCACGACCAGCAGCTGATCGCCGAACGCCGCCTTGATCTTCGGCGCTTCCAGCCCCGAGGCGATGACGCCGTCGCAGCCCGATTCCAGCGCGGCGCGCGCGCGTTGCAGCACCAGATCCTCGACGCTGCCGGCGTAGCCCATGTCGGCGATGCTGCGCTGATCGAAGCTCGTCAGCACGGTGACGGCGAGGATCTTGAGGCTCCCCTTCTCGCTTGCCGCCGCTTCCATGATCGAGCGCTCGGCGTGTACGGTGAGAAAGCTCGCGCCGCTTGCGCGCAGGTTCGCCACGGCGCGGCGCACGGTCTCGGGGATGTCGTAGAGCTTCAGGTCGGCGAACACGCGCGCGCCGCGCGCGCGCAGCCAGTCCGACAGCCCGAAATAGCCGCCGGCGCTGAACAGTTCCAGGCCGATCTTGTAGAAGCGCACCGCGTCGCCCAGGCGCTCGGCCAGCGCCTGCGCCGCCGGCGCGCTCGGCACGTCGAGCGCCGCGATCAGGCGTTCTCGCGGGTCGATGGCGCTCACCCCGCGTCCGCCTCGTCCGCCAGTTCCTGCAGCGTCATCGTCATGCTCTCCCCCGCGCGCAGCAACTGTTCGGCCACCGCGGGCGGCACGTCCGCGCGCAGCGCCTCGGCGTCGATGGCGAAGGCGCGCACCACCTGCGCAAGCGCGATGGAGCTGGCGTCGCGCGCCAGCAGCCAGCTGTCGCGGTCGGTGCGCGCGGCCCAGCCCTGGGCGGCGCAGCGCTCGAGGACATGTTCGCAGCGTTCGGGGGGCAGCTTGGCGAGCCGCGCGATCTGCGCCAGCGCCAGTGCGCCCTCCGCGCGGCGCGCGCGGGCGAGAATCCGAAGTATTGCAACCGCATTCATCAGCTCGCGGCCGGGCGTATCGGCAATATGGCCGAGTGCGCCGCGATAGGCCGGCAGCATCGCCGTCAGCGTCGCGCCGAACAGCACCACCACCCAGGACAGGTACAGCCACAGCAGGAATATTGGCACGGCGGCAAACGCGCCGTAGATCAGCGTGTAGGTCGGAAACTGGGCGATGTACAGCGCAAAGGCGCGCTTGGCCGCTTCGAACAGCAAGCCGGCGACCAGCGCCCCGATGAGCGCGTGCCGGGCTTCTATGCGCCGAAATGGCACCACCAGGTACAGCATGGCCAGCGCGGCGCAGGTGAACAGGAACGGCATCAAGGCCAGCACCCCGCGCGTCAGCCATCCCAAGTCGAGGTACCCGAGCGAGCTTCCCACCAGGAAGGACGTCATCGACAGGCTGGCGCCGATGAGCAGAGGTCCGAGCGACAGCACCGCCCAGTAGACCAGCAAGCGTTGCCCCAGCATGCGCCGGCGCTGCACGCGGAAAATGCGGTTCAGCACCTCGTCCACGGTGAGAATCAGCATCAACGCCGTGATGGCGAGAAAGGCGATGCCGATCGCGGTAAGCCTGCCCGCCTTCGCCGCGAACGCCGTGAACTGCTGGGTGACCTTGGCACCGCCTTCGGGCAACAGCTGGCCGGAAACGTAACCCCGGAGCGCGTCCATCGCTTCGTTGAATACCGGGAACGCGGTCGACAGCGCCACCGCCACCGTGACCAGCGGCACCAGGGCAAGCAAGGTGGTGAAGGTGAGCGAGCCGGCGGTCTGGATGCCGCGGTCCTCGCGGAAGCGTCGGGCGAGCGCGAGGCAGAACTCGAGCAGCGCGCGAATGTCGGGGCGGCGCATCGGGCCCGTATGATACAGGCCATGGCGGAAATTCTCGTCCTGTACTACAGCGTCGGCGGCGCGGTGCGGCGCATGGCGGAACTCGTCGCCGAGGGCGTGGAACGCGTGCCGGGTGCCGCGGCGCGGCTGCGTACCGTGCCAAAGGTTTCCGCGGTCACGCAGCAGGCGCAACCGCAGATCCCGCCCGCAGGCGCGCCCTACTGCGAGCTGGCGGATCTGCAATCCTGCGCCGGCCTCGCGCTTGGCAGCCCGACGCGTTTCGGCAACATGGCGGCGCCGCTGAAGCATTTCCTCGACGGCACCGGCGCCTTCTGGCTGAAGGGCTCGCTTGCGGGCAAGCCCGCCTGCGTCTTCACCTCCACCGCATCGATGCACGGTGGACAGGAGACGACGCTGCTGTCGATGATGCTGCCGCTTCTGCACCATGGCATGCTGATCGTGGGGACGCCCTACACGCAGGCCGAGCTCAACGCGACCCGTACTGGCGGCACACCCTATGGCCCCAGCCATTTCGCTGGCGTCGCCGACGATCAGCCGGTGACCGATTCGGAGCGCGCACTGTGTATTGCGCAGGGCAGGCGGCTGGCGGAGATTGCGCTCAAACTGCGAGCCTGAGGCCATGCCGCGCGTAATTTTCACGTCCAACCTGCAACGCCACATCCAGTGCGCGGAATCGCGCGTGACGGCGGGCACCGTTGGCGCGGCGCTGGCGCAGGTCTTTGCCGCGCAGCCGAAAGCGCGCGGCTATGTGCTCGACGAGCAAGGGCACCTGCGTAAACACGTCGTCGTTTTCGTCGACGGCCGGCGGGTGCTCGATCGCGAGCACCTGTCCGACTCTCTGGACGAGTCGAGCGACGTTTATGTCATGCAGGCCCTCACCGGAGGCTGACCATGAAGCTTTACGTGGGTACGAAGAAGGGCCTGTTCGTCGTCGACGGCGACGCGCTTGGCAAGCCGCACTTTCTCGGCGACCCGGTGAGCATGGTGCTGCCGGATCGCGACGGCATTGTCTACGCCGCCCTCAACCTCGGGCACTTCGGCGTCAAGCTGCACCGTTCCGAGGATGGGGGAAGGTCCTGGGACGAGGTCGCTGTGCCGGAATACCCGCCACAGCCGGAAGGTGCGGCCGACAAGACGCCATGGAAGCTCGCGCAGTTATGGGCGCTGGAGTCGGACGGCAAGCGGCTCTGGGCCGGGACCATCCCCGGCGGCCTGTTCACTTCGGCAGACCGCGGCGCCAGCTGGCAGCTCGTATCCAGCCTGTGGAACCTGCCCGAGCGGGCCGAATGGACAGGCGGCGGCTACGACCATCCCGGCATTCATTCCATCGCCATCGATCCTGGCGACACCCGTCGCGTTACCGTGGCGATCTCGACCGGCGGCGTCTGGCAGACGCGAGACGGCGGCCGCAGCTGGGCCATCGGCGCGCGGGGCATGTACGCGGAATACATGCCGCCGGAACGCAAGTTCGACGAGATTGTCCAGGACGTACACCGGCTCGTGCAGTGCGCCGCGCGTCCGGACGTGATGTGGGTCCAGCACCACAATGGCGTTTTCCGCTCCGCGGATGGCGCGAAGAGCTGGCACGAGGTCACCTCCATAAAGCCTTCCAAGTTCGGCTTCGCGGTGGCCGCGCACCCGCGCGATCCCGACACGGCGTGGTTCGTGCCGGCCGTGAAGGACGAATGCCGCGTGCCGGTGGACGCGAAGCTGGTGGTCGCGCGCACGCGCGACGGCGGCCGCTCATTCGAGACCCTGCGCCAAGGGCTGCCGCAGGCGCATGCCTATGACCTCGTGTACCGCCACTGCCTGGACGTGGACGCAACCGGCAACGCGCTCGCCTTCGGCTCGACCACCGGCGGGCTCTGGATGTCGCAGGATCAGGGCGATGCCTGGCGCTGCCTGTCCACGCACCTGCCCCCGATCCATTGCGTGCGCTTCGGCTAGCCGCCTCGGGCGCCCTCGTCGGGTTGCTGGTCCTGTGCCTTGCGTGGGAACTGTGGCTCGCGCCGCTGCGGCCCGGCGGCACGTGGCTCGCGCTCAAGGCGGCACCGCTCGCGTTGCCACTTGGCGGCATCCTGAGCGGCCGCCGCTATACCTACCAGTGGTCGAGCATGCTGATCCTCGCCTACCTCGCCGAAGGCGTGGTGCGCGCCTGGAGCGAGCGCGGCGCATCGCAGGCGCTCGCCCTCGCCGAGATCGCGCTCAGCGTCGGGTTTTTCGTTTCGGTGGTGGCGTACGCCCGGCTGACGCGCGCAAAGGCGCGGGCGCGCTAGCCGCGCGGCACGCCGGTACGCGCGGGCCGCGAGACGACGTCGAGGATGCGGATACGCGCCATGCGCCCGCCGGGCACCGGCCAGTCGATGCGCTGTCCAACCGACAGGCCGAGCAACGCGCTGCCGAGCGGCGCCAGGATCGAAACCTTGTCCTCGCCCCCGGTGATCTCCCCCGGGTAGCACAGCGTGCGCTCGAACTCCTTGCCGGTTTCCTCGTCGGCAAAGCGCACCGTGGAATTCATCGTCACCACGTCCTTCGGCACTTCGGACGGCTCGACGATGCGCGCGCGATCCAGCTCCGAACGCAGGCCATCGGCGATCTCGGGCGCGCCGCTGCGCAATTCTTCGAGCAATCCCTCCAGGCGATCGAGGTCGTCGGTGGACACGGTGATGTCGGGTCGCTTCGGCTTGGCTTCGGTCATGGTCCGCACTCCTTGCAATTGCCTCACAGCTGGTGCTGTGGGTTGAGCCGCTCGATCTTGCTCGCCAGCTTGTTGAGCGCGCTGATGTAAGCCTTGGCGGAGGCCACCACGATGTCCGTGTCCGCGCCGACGCCGTTGACGATCCGCCCGCCCTTGGACAGGCGCACCGTCACTTCGCCTTGCGACTCGGTGCCCTGGGTGACCGCGTTGACCGAATACAGCAG
>JBDTMD010000147.1:0-5568 GCA_039934435.1 Burkholderiales bacterium | reverse complement strand
GGCCGGCGCGTGCTCGCCGCAAAGATGCCGATGACGCGCGTCGGCCGCGCGCGCGAGGCGGGCGAGACCCAGGGCTTCATGAAAGTGCTGGTGGACGCGGATTCGAAGGAATTGCTCGGCGCCTCGCTGCTCGGGCTGAACGCCGATGAAGTCGTGCATTCGCTGCTGGATGTCATGTACGCGAAGCGGCCCTTCACCACCATCCAGCGCGCCATGCACATCCACCCGACGGTGAGCGAGCTGGTGCCGACGCTGCTCGGCGGCCTCGCGCCGCTCAGCGATCCAGGCGGGCGTAAAGGATAGGCGCGAGGACCAGCAGCACCACGAGCAGCACGGTCGTCGCCGGCGCCAGCCTGACGAGCAGCACCAGCGGCACGACGACGAACAGCGCGCCCAGCAGCCACGGCATGCGCGGTGCTTTGCCGAGATCGGCGCCGAACATGCGCTTCAGCCAGCGCGCGAGCTTGCCCGCGGCCGGACCGGTCCGGTGGCCGAGCGCGCGCGCGAGCGAGCGTTCCTCGAGCCAGGAGAACAGCGCCAGGCTCAGTACGAACAGGCTGCCGATCAGGACCACGGGGGCGAGCAGCAGGCCGGCGAGCGCCGCGACCGCGTTCGTTCCGACGAGCAGCATCACCGGCGTCAGGCCGCACGCGATCGCCGTGACCACCACCAGCAGGAGCGCGGGCAGCACCAGCCGCAGCCGCGGCTCGAGGTAGTCGCGAAACGCGTCCAGCTCACGGTAGCGCCGCACCAGGGCGGCGGCATCGTCCAGCGGCCCGAGGAGTTGCCGGCTGAGCCATCGCGACACGGAATCCTGCGGTTGCGTCGTCGCCATCGCGCCGTCTCCTTCCCTGTCAGGAAATGCAAACGCAGCATACGGAACTCCCGGCGCAATTGCCGGGAAAAATTACGCACTGGCGCCACGCTCGCTTAGACTGGCGGCCCATGCAGCCCAATCTGGTCGTCATCCTGATCGACGACCTGCGCCACGACGAATTCGGCGCCGGTGGCCACCCGTACATGAAGACGCCGCACATCGACCGGCTCGCCGCCGAAGGGGTGCTGTTCGAGCGCGCCTTCCACACCACGCCGATCTGCTCGCCGAACCGCGCCTCGATCGTGACCGGCCAGTACGCCAGCCGCCACGGCATCATCGACAACGTGGCGCGCGACGCCATGAGCCACCGGCTGCCGAACTACCACCTCGCGCTGCAGCGCCTCGGTTACGAGACGGCGCACGTCGGCAAGTGGCACATGGGCAACGACGGCAGGCCGCGCCCGGGGTATCACCACTGGGTGAGCTTCGACGGCCACGGCAGCCTCATCGACCCGAAGCTGAACGTGAACGGCGCCTACGAGACGCGTTCGGGCTACATGACCGATCTGCTCAACGCCGAGGCCTGCGCGTTCCTCGAGCGCAAGCGCGCGAAGCCCTTTGCCCTGTTCTTCGCGCACAAGGCGGTGCATCCCGACGCGCAGCAGGCGGCCGACGGCACGCTGGAGCTGGGGCGCTTTGGCGGCTACATCCCGGCCGAGCGCCATCGCGGCCTGTACGCAAACGGCGTATTCCCGAAAAAGCCCAACATGCTCCCGGTCCGCGCCCTCGTGAAGCAAAAGCCCGCCTGGGCCGAGGCCTTCGCGCTGAAGGGGTCCGAGCGCGCGCAGGCGCTGCTCTCGGCCATCCAGGCGGGTTCGCAGGACGAGATCCGCCAGCGCGCGCGCATGATGGCCTCGGTCGACGAAGGCGTCGGCATGCTGTTCGAGACGCTGGCGCGGCAGAACAAGCTCGACGACACGCTGATCCTGTTTCTCGGCGACAACGGCTACTTCTTCGGCGAGCACGGTCTCGGCCCGGAGCGGCGCTTCGCCTACGAAGAAGGCATCCGCTCGCCGTTCGTGCTGCGCTACCCGCGCCGGGCGCGGGCGGGTGCGCGGCAGCGCGGGCTGGTCATCTGCCAGGACATCGCGCCCACGCTGATCGAACTCGCCGGCGGCCGGCCCGGCGCGCACATCCAGGGCCGCTCGCTCGTGCCGCTGCTTGCGGCACCGCGCAAGGGCTGGCGCAAGTCATTCCTCATCGAGTACTGGGCCGAGCAGGCGCTGCCCTGGCTGGTCGGGATGACCTACAAGGCGGTGCGCACCGACCGCTACAAGATGATCCACTGGGTCAACCGCGGCGTCGCCGGCGAGCTCGACGAGCTCTACGACCTCGAGCGCGATCCCTGGGAACTGAAGAACCTGGCGCGCGGCGCGCGGCACAATGCGCTCCGGGCGCGGCTGCGCCGCGAGCTGCGCAAGCTGGTGGCGGACGCCGCCGGCCTGTAGCGCGAAGGCACGAACGAAGGGAGGCAGACTTGGAATCGATCGATCGTCCCACCATCCAGCGCTCGGCCATCGACCTGGTCGAGGAGGTGAAGCTGCGCGCGCCGCAGGGCGCGGCCGAGAAGCTCGCGCACTACGGCGGCGCCGAAGTCGCCGCCGCGCTGCTCAAGCTCTCGCCCGGCTTCACCCAGGATGTCCTGGGCTACCTGCCGGCGGAGGCGCGCGAGCGCGCGCTGGCGGCGGCGCCGCTCGAGATCGCACGCCAGTGGCAGCGCAATGCGCTCTACGAGGAGGGCAGCATCGGCCGCATGATGGAGCCGCTGTACGCATCCTTCCCGCCGCAGGCCACCGTCGGCGAGGCGATCGAGGCGCTGCACGAGCTGGTGAAGCACGCTTTCATCACCTACATCTACGTCGTCGACGAAGACGAGCGGCTGCTCGGCATCGTCACCATGCGCGACCTGCTGTTCAACGACCACGCGCGCGCATTGCGCGACGTGATGCTGACCGAGGTGTTCGCGCTGCATGCGCCGACGCCCCTCGACGAGGCGATGAAGAAGGTGCTCGACCGACACTACCCGGTGTACCCGGTGGTCGACGCCGAGAACCGCATCCGCGGCCTGGTGCGCGGCCAGAGCATGTTCGAAGCGCGCGCCTTCGACATTGCAGCCCAGCCCGGCAGCATGGTCGGCGTCGAGAAGGAGGAGCGCATGGGCACGCCCTGGCAGCGTAGCCTCATCATGCGTCACCCGTGGCTGCAGCTGAATCTCCTTACGGCATTCCTCGCCGCGGCAGTGGTCGGGATCTTTCAGGACACCATCGACCGGCTGGTGATCCTGGCGCTGTTCCTGCCGGTGCTCGCCGGCCAGTCCGGCAACACCGGCTGCCAGGCGCTGGCGGTGACGCTGCGCGGCATGACCATCGGCGAGCTCAAGCCGGGCTCGGCGCGCGCGCTGATTTCCAAGGAGGCGTACCTCGGCCTTCTGAACGGCGCCGGCGTCGGCGTGGTGGCGGCGATCGGCATGTACGTCACGGCCAGCAGCCAGAATTCGGCGCATGCGTTCCTGCTCGCCTTCGTCGTGTTCTTGGCGATGGTCGGCTCATGCGTTGCAAGCGGCCTCTCGGGCGCCATGGTGCCGCTGACGCTGAAACGCCTGGGCTTCGATCCGGCGACGGCCTCCAGCATCTTCCTCACCACGGCCACGGACGTTGTGAGCATGGGGCTGCTGCTCGGCCTCGCGGCGCTGCTGGTGCGGTAGTTCTATAATGCGTTGAGCGGCGCAGCCGAGGGAGGGCGACATGCAAGTCAAGGAAATTCTGCGCGTCAAGGGCAACCGGCTGCTGACCATCGAGCTGTCGGGCCGCGCGGTGGACGCGGTGAAGACCATGTCGGAGCAGAACCTGGGCTCGCTCATCGTGCTCGACCAGACGCGAATGGTCGGCGTCCTGACGTTCCGCGAAATCCTGCAGGCGCTGGCGCAGCGCAACGGCACGCTCGGCGAGCTGCGCGTCGCCGACGTCATGGTGCGCGATCCGGTGACCGCGACCCCCGACATGGAGGTGAACGACCTGCGGCGCACGATGCTCGATTCGGGCGCGCGCTACCTGCCGGTGGTGCAGGACGGCAAGCTCCTCGGCGTGATCTCGTTCCGCGACGTCGCCAAGGCGGTACTGGAGGAACAGGACTTCGAGAACAAGATGCTCAAGGGATACATCAAGAATTGGCCCGCGTAGGAAGTTCCTCCTCGGCGGATCGGCGCTAGCCCTCGCGGCGGCGGGCGCCGGCGCGTGGCGCTTCTGGCCCGAGCAGGGCGTGTGGAATCCCTGCCTCGCGCGCCTGCCGCGCCGCCTGGCCGAGCACGAGCTGGTGCGCGCCGCCTGGGACGGCATCGACGCCGCCCAGGCATGGGATTGTCATGCGCACCTCGCCGGCAACGGCGATTCGGGCAGCGGCGTCGTGATCAACCCGCGCATGCAGAGCCTGCTGCACCCGGGCGAATACGCGCGGCGCCTGTTCTTTCTCAACGCCGGCTGCGTGCACGACGCGACCGGCAGCGTCGACCGCGCCTACGTCGGTCGCATGCTGAATCTCATGCAGGGCATGCGCGCCGGGGCGAAGCTGCTGCTGTTTGCATTCGACAGCGCGTACAGCGAGCGTGGCGAAGTGCGGCGGGAGCGCTCGGGCTTCTACGTGCCCGACGCCTACGCCCGCGACACGGCGCGGGCGCACCCACGGGTTTTCGAGTGGGCGGCATCCGTGCACCCGTATCGCACCGACTGCGTCGCGGCGCTCGAGCGCGCCCGGCGCGAAGGCGCGCGCGCCGTGAAGTGGCTGCCGGCGGCGATGGGCATCGATCCGGGCTCGCCGCTGTGCGACCGTTTCTACGGCGCCGCCGCCCGCCTCGAGCTGCCGATCATCAGCCACGCCGGGCTCGAGCGCGCGGTGATGGGCACCGACACGCAGGATTTCGGCAATCCGCTCAAGCTGCGCCGTGCGCTGGATGCCGGCGTGCGCGTGGTGGTCGCGCACTGCGCTTCGATGGGGCAGGACCACGACCTGGACCAGGGCGCGAGCGGGCCCATCATCGACAGCTTCGAGCTGTTCGCGCGGCTGATGGATGAAGCGCGCTACGCGGGACGCGTGTACGGCGACATCTCGGCGCTGACGCAGGTAAACCGTGCCGGCGGCACGCTGGCGCGCGTGCTCGAGCGCGAAGACTGGCATGCGCGGCTGCTCAACGGCTCCGACTATCCGCTGCCGGGTTTGATGCCCATCTTCTCGGTGGACTTCATCGTCTCCCTGGGATTGCTGGATTCGGCGGCCGCGCCGGTGCTGACCGAGATTCGCAGGCACAACCCGCTGCTGTTCGATTTCGTGCTCAAGCGCGCTCTGCGCCATCGGGGCAAGGCCTTCCCGGCGCGCGTGTTCGAGACGCGGCGCTTCTTCGAAAGCGCCGTGTAGAATCTTTTTCATGTCCGGCAATACTTTCGGCACGCTGTATTGCGTCACCTCGTTCGGCGAATCGCACGGACCGGCCTACGGCGGCGTGGTCGACGGCTGCCCGCCGGGACTCGAGCTCGCGGCGGCCGACCTGCAGGCCGAGCTCGACCGGCGCAAGCCCGGAAGCTCGCGCCACGTCACGCAACGGCGCGAGACCGACACGGTGGAGATCCTTTCCGGGATCTTCGAAGGCAGGACCACCGGCACGGCGATCGGATTTCTGATCCGCAACGAAGACCAGCGCT
>JBDTMD010000146.1:0-5606 GCA_039934435.1 Burkholderiales bacterium | reverse complement strand
AGGGACAGACCCCATTTTTCTCATTTGCAAATGAGAAAAATGGGGTCTGTCCCTATTTAAGGCGCTTCGCGCGGCGCGCGCGCCAGGCGAGGATCACGTAGATGCGCCAGGCGAGCTGCACACCCACGTAGCCGAGAAGCGCCAGGGTCAGCGCGAGCGCCACCAGGCCCACGGCGAGCGGCTTGCCGAGCGCGAGCGACCAGTCGGCGAGCCGCGCCATGGAGTCGAAAAAGTGCCCCCAGTCCATGTCGAAGGGCTCGATGCGCGGGCGTGCGTGCGCGCCGCCGAGCAGCAGGCTGCCGTACGCATAGGCAAGGAGGTACAGCGGGACGATGGTGAACGGGTTGGTATAGAGCGTCATCAAGAGCGCGACCGGCACGTTGCGCCGCAACGGGATGGCGAGCGCGAGCGCGGTCAGCATCTGCAGCGGACCGGGCACCAGCCCGGCGAACAGTCCGATCGCCACCGCGCCGGCCACCGAGTCGCGGTTGAGGTGCCACAGGTTCGGGTCATGCAGCAGGGTGCCGAACAGCGCCGCGAGGCGGCTGCCGCGTACTTCGTCGGCGCTCGGCAGGTACTTCCTGAAGAACTTGCGCGGCATCGGGTCATCCGGCGTGAAGCCGGCGCGTTGATTCTAGATGACTGCGGCGGCGCTCGCGTTCACGGCCGGCGTGCTGCTCCTGCAGCAGCAGGCGGCGTTGCCCGCGGCGTTCTGGCTTACTGCGCTGCCGGCGTGCGCGGTGCTGGCGCTCTGGCGGCGCGCGTTTGTCGTGCCCGCGGCCTTCGCCATGGGCTTCCTCTGGGCGGCGGGGCTGGCGCACCTGCATCTTGCCGATCGCCTCGCGCCGGAGCTGGAAGGCAAGGACGTCGAAGTCGCCGGCGTCGTTTCCGGACTGCCGGCGGCAACCGAGCGCAGCCTGCGCTTCGAGTTCGAGCCTGAATCAGCGCCCGTGCGCCTGCCGGGCAAGGTCCTGCTGTCGTGGTACCGCACCGCCGCAGGCGAGCCGCCGCCCAACCTGCAACCCGGCGCGCGCTGGCTGCTGACGCTGCGCCTGAAGCGTCCGCACGGACCGCTCAACCCGCATGGCTTCGACTACGAGGCCTGGCTCACCGAGCGCGGCATCGGCGCCACCGGCTACGTGCGCGACGCCGGCGGCGCGCGCCGTATCGGCGCGCGCAACAGTATCGCCGACCGTGTGGCGCAGACGCGCGCCGCGGTGCGCGACCGCTTCAATTCGGTGCTGGGCGAGACGCCCGCCGCCGGCATCCTCGCCGCGCTCGCCGTCGGCGATCAGCGCGCCATCGCCAACGAGGAGTGGCGCCTGTTCAGCCGCACCGGCGTCACGCACCTGATGAGCATCTCGGGGCTGCACGTGACGCTGATCTCGGGCCTGTGCGCTTGGCTGGTGTCGGCGCTGTGGCGCCGGGTGCCGCGGCTCGCGCTCGCGCTGCCGGCGCGCAAGGCGGGCGCGGCGACGGCCATCGTCGCCGCCTTCGCCTACGCGATGATTGCCGGCTTCGCCGTGCCCGCGCAGCGCACATTCTATATGGTGAGCGTGGTGGCGCTGGCGCTGTGGTCGGGGCGCATCGCCTCGCCGGCGCGCACGCTTGCCCTGGCCCTTGCCGTGGTGAGCGCGCTCGATCCCTGGGCGGTCCTGCAGCCGGGGTTCTGGCTGTCGTTCGGCGCGGTGGCGCTGATCTTCTACGTCAGCGCCGGCTGGACGCAGGCCGAGCCGCGCTGGCGGCAATGGCTGCGCGTGCAGTGGGCGATCACGCTCGGCCTGGCGCCAGCGGCGCTGTTCCTGTTCGCGCAGGTATCCCTGGCGGGACCGCTCGCCAACGCGCTCGCCATTCCCCTGGTGTCGGTGGTGATCACGCCACTTGCGCTCGGCGCCGCCCTGGTGCCGGTGGACGCGCTGCTGCATGCCGCGCAATGGCTCGTCCTCTGGCTTCTCGCCTACCTCGAATGGTGCGCGTCGCTGCCCGCGGCGCTCTGGCAGCAGCACGTGCCGCCGCTCTGGGCGACGCTGCTCGCGCTCGCCGGCGTCATCTGGATCCTGCTGCCGCGCGGCTTTCCGTGGCGCGCCTGCGGCGCCGCGCTGATGCTGCCCGCCGTTGCGCTGCCGGCGCCGGCACCGGCGCCGGGCGAAGCCTGGGTCACGACCTTCGATGTCGGCCAGGGGCTCGCGGTGCTGGTGCGCACGGCGCGCCACGCGCTGCTCTACGACACCGGCCCCGCGTACGGCGATACCGACAGCGGCGAGCGCATCGTCGCGCCGGCGCTGCGCGCGCTCGGCGTGGCGCGGCTCGATGCGCTCGTGCTCACGCACGAGGACGGCGACCACATTGGCGGCGCGCTCTCGATCCTGGAGTATCTCGAAGCCGATGCGCTGCTGCACTCGCTGCCCGAGCATCATCCGCTGCTGGCGATGGCGCCGGCGCCGCGACGTTGCCTGCGCGGTATGAGCTGGGAGTGGGACGGCGTGCGCTTCGAGCTGCTGCATCCGCAGGCGGTGCGCCCGGCGCGGCGGCGCAACGACGAAAGCTGCGTCCTCAAGGTGAGCGCGGGCGAAACCGCGATGCTCCTGACCGGAGACATCGAGCGCGCGGCCGAGCTGGCGATCTCGGTCGATGGCGCGGTGCGCGCGGCGGCGCTGCTGGTGCCGCATCACGGCAGCCGCACCTCGTCCTCGGCGCCGTTCCTCGCCGCCGTGCGGCCGCGAATTGCGGTGGCTTCGGCCGGCTACCGCAACCGCTTCGGCCATCCGGCATCCGAGGTCCTCGGGCGCTACGCCGATTCCGGCGCAGCCATGTGGCGCACCGACCGCAATGGCGCTATCACGGTGCGCCTCGGCCCGGGAGGCGCGGCCGCACAAGCCGAGCGCGCGCGGCGCGCCCGCTACTGGCACGTTCCCGCGCCTCCGGCGTAAACTGGCCGCGCGGCGGATCTCCCGTCCAACTTCCAGGAGGAAATCATGGCTAAAGGCGACAACGCGGTCTATCGGGTCACCGAAGTGATCGGCACCAGCTCCACCTCGTGGGAGGAAGCGGCGAAGAGCGCGGTGAAGACCGCCTCCGCGTCGCTGCGCGACCTGCGCATCGCGGAGGTCACCAAGCTCGACGTCAAGATCGAGGACGGCAAGGTGACGCAGTTCCGCACGCGCCTGGCGCTGTCGTTCAAGTACGGCGGCTGATGGCCTACACGGCGGTGGTGCGCGTCACCGGCGACGCCGGGCGCTTCGAGGAGTTCCGCGAGCGCGTGCGCTTCCTGATGGTGCGCGACATGGACGCCGAGAACTACACCGAGCACCATCGCCCCGGCGAGCTCGAGTACCACTTCGAGATCGCCCGGGGCATCCCGTTTCCGGCGTTCGTCGAGGCGACGCGCGCGTTCGAGGAGCTGCGCGTCGAGGTCGCGTGGGACAAGGACGGCGCGCGCGGCGGCGCCGCGATCGAGGCGGGCAAGCTGGTGGAAAAGTGGACCGGGGAACGCAACCCGGCGTAGGCGTGCTGCCGCGCGAAAAGCGCGTGCAGTGCGCATCGAGCGCCGGCCTGCACCGCGTCGCGTACCTTGAGTGGGGCGACGCGGACAATCCCGAGGTGGTGGTCTGCGTGCACGGCCTGTCGCGCTGCGCGCGCGATTTCGACAACCTCGCGCGCGCGCTCAGCGGCCGCTACCGCGTGGTGTGCCCGGACGTCGCCGGCCGCGGCGACTCGGACTGGCTCGCCGACCCGATGCTCTACACCATCCCGCAGTACGTCGCGGACATGGTGACGCTCATCGCGCGATTGGACGTCGAGCAGGTGCACTGGGTGGGCACGTCGATGGGCGGGTTGATCGGCATGGCGCTCGCCGCACAGAAGGATTCGCCTGTCTCGAAGCTGGTGTTGAACGACGCCGGGCCGGTGATCGCAAAGGTGGCGCTCGAGCGCATCGGGCAGTACCTCGGCCGGGCGCCGAACTTTCCTTCGGTGGCAGCGGCGGAGCAGTTGATCCGCGCAGTGTCGGCGCCGTTCGGGCCGCACACCGATGCCGAGTGGCGCTTTCTCACCGAAGTGGTGGTGAGGAAGAACGCCGACGGCAGCTACCGCCTGCACTACGACCCGAAGATTGCCGAGCCGTTCCGCAAGCAGATGCCCGACAAGGATCTGGAGATGTGGCCGGTGTGGGTCGCGGTGCGCTGCCCGACGCTCGTGATCCGCGGCGCGCAGTCGGACTTGCTGGCGACAAACACCGCCGAGCAGATGACGCAGCGCGGGCCGAAAGCGAAGGTCGTGGAACTGCCGGGTATCGGCCACGCGCCGACACTGATGCACGACGACCAGATCGCGATCGTGCGGGATTTCCTGCTGTCGTAAGCGATGCCGAGATAGTTGGTCACGAGACTATTGCTGGACCGGCTGCATTCGCCCCAAAGCAGACAGAGCGACTGACTTTCAATCCATTGGTCGGCGGTTCGAATCCGCCACGGCCTACCAATTCATCAAGGGCTTAGCGAGTCGCTAGGCCCTTCTCTTTTGAGAACGTAGAGAAAACGTAGGGAACTGGACTACGTTTCCTCCACGCCCGCCGTCCAGGCGGGCAGCCGCCACCGCTAAGTGTTCCGTTGCAAACTTCGCATGGCGGTCGACCATGACGCGGGACTTCCATCCGCCAAGGTCCTTCAGCTCGTTGGTCATATCCCAGCGGATGGGCTTCCCGCGACAAGTGAAGCAGTACGGCGGATGCTTGCCGCGCTGCTCTTCCAGTACGGCTACCGCGCCGTCGTTCAGCGGGACGCCTCGCGGCGTTCCATTCTTGGTTCGGTCAAGCTACGCGGTTACGAATCTTCGGAAACGCCACGATCCGCTGCCATTCGTCGAATTCGCCATCACTAGCGCATTGGATCGTAGCCAGCCCAGCGGACAGTAATATTCCCAGTATAAGATTCATCCTTTAAGCGGGAAGTTGACCAGCGACTTCCCGTCCCGTCGAGGTTCGACGATTGGAAAGAAGGCAGGTGTCGAAATGAAAAGTATGCGAAGACCGATGAACGTCGGCATACCCTCGGGTACTTTGCAAGCCTGCGGACCGAAGTCGCCGAGCGGAAATGAACGCGCGCGCAGCTGCGCAGTAGATGGGAGGGGCCGCACGCCATGACCCTGTCGATGACCCATGATCGGCAATCGACGATCCCCGAACAGCCGCGTGGCATCGTATGGTTCCTGATCGGCGCGACGCTGCTTTTTCTGGCCGTATGGCTCGCTCCCAAGCTGCATACTTCCACGACCCTCGCGGGATACGCGCCATTGCACACCTCCATGGAGTTGTTCGCAATCGTCATATCGATGCTGATATTCGGCGTCGCGTGGAACGCGTACTCGAGTGAACGGCCCGGCAACGTACTGATCCTCGCCTGCGGATTCCTCGCCGTCGCGTTGGTCGATTTCGTGCACGTACTGACCTTTCCCGGCATGCCCGTCTTCGTCACACCGGCCGGAATCGAGAAGACCATCAATTTCTGGCTCGCCGCGCGCCTGCTCGCAGCGGGGGTGCTGCTCGCGATCGCGCTGAGGCGATGGGAGCCGATATCGTCCCTCAGGGTGCGCTACCTTCTGCTGACGGC
>JBDTMD010000145.1:0-5611 GCA_039934435.1 Burkholderiales bacterium | reverse complement strand
GCAGTACGTCTACACCATGCGCCGGGTGCAAAAGGTCGTGCCCCCGAAGCGCGAGATCCTGAAGAACATTTCGCTCAACTTCTTCCCGGGCGCCAAGATCGGCGTCCTCGGCCTGAACGGCTCGGGCAAATCGAGCCTGCTGAAGATCATGGCCGGGGAGGACCAGAACTACGAGGGCGAAGTGGTGCGCATGCCCAACATCAAGGTCGGCTTCCTGCCGCAGGAGCCGGCGCTCGACCCGCAGAAAACCGTGCGCGAAACGGTCGAGGAGAGCCAGCAGGGCCTGGCCGCGGCGAAAAAGCGGCTCGACGAGGTCTACGCCGCCTATGCCGAGCCCGACGCCGATTTCGACAAGCTCGCCTCCGAACAGGCGCAGCTCGAGGCGCAGGTCAACGCCGGCGGCAGCGGGCAGGAGCTGGAGATTGCGGCCGACGCGCTGCGGCTGCCGCCGTGGGAGCAGAAGGTGGAGGTGCTCTCGGGCGGCGAGCAGCGCCGCGTGGCGCTTTGCCGGCTGCTGCTGTCCAATCCCGACCTGCTGCTGCTCGACGAGCCGACCAACCACCTCGACGCCGAGAGCGTGGGCTGGCTGGAGCAGTTCCTGCTGCGCTTTCCGGGCACCGTGGTGGCGGTGACGCACGACCGCTATTTCCTCGACAACGCCGCGGGCTGGATCCTCGAGCTCGACCGCGGCCGCGGCATTCCCTGGGAGGGCAACTACTCCTCGTGGCTGGAGCAGAAGGAAAAGCGCCTCCAGGTCGAGCAGAGCCAGGAAGTCGCGCGCATCAAGAGCATGCAGTCGGAGCTCGAATGGGTGCGACAGAACCCCAAGGGCCGGCAGGCCAAGTCCAAGGCGCGGCTCGCGCGCTTCGAGGAGCTGTCGCAGTACGAGCACCAGCAGAGGAACGAAACGCAGGAGATTTTCATCCCGGTCGCCGAGCGCCTCGGCAACGAGGTGATCGAGTTCAAGAACGTCGTCAAGGGCTATGGCGAGCGACTGCTGATCGACAAGCTTTCGTTCAAGGTGCCCGCGGGCGCCATCGTCGGCATCATCGGGCCGAATGGCGCGGGCAAATCGACCCTGTTCCGCATGCTCATCGGCAAGGACAAGCCCGATTCCGGCAAGATCGTGCTCGGCAAGACCGTAAAGCTCGCGCATGTCGACCAGTCGCGCGACGTGCTGCAGGGCGACAAGACGGTGTTCGAGGACATCTCCGGCGGGCAGGACAATATCACCGTGGGCAAATTCATCATGCCCTCGAGGTCGTATCTCGCGCGCTTCAATTTCCGCGGCGCCGACCAGCAAAAGCAGGTCGGCCAGCTCTCGGGCGGCGAGCGCGGCCGCCTGCACCTCGCGAAAATGCTGGTCTCGGGCGCCAACGTGCTGCTGCTCGACGAGCCCTCGAACGACCTCGACGTCGAAACGCTGCGCGCGCTGGAGGAGGCGCTGCTGGAATTCGCCGGCAGCGTGCTGGTCATCTCGCACGATCGCTGGTTTCTCGATCGCATCGCCACCCATATCCTCGCCGCCGAGGACGAGTCGCAGTGGGTGTTCTTCGACGGCAACTATCAGGAGTACGAGGCCGACAAGAAGAAGCGCCTCGGGGAAGAAGCGGCGCGGCCGCACCGCATCCGCTACAAGCCCCTGAAAAAGTAGGTCGGCGCCAAGCAGGGCGTGCGCGCATCGCGTAAGCTAGGCGGCAGATTCCTGGCGGGGAGCGAATTGGCAGCGGCGGCGAGCGCAGACTTTTTCGCGCGAATGTCCAGGCGCGCCATGCAAACGTGGCCGGCGCTGCTCGTGCTTGCCCTCGGTCTGGTCATCACGCTCGCCTCTTGGCGCTACACCGACCAGCAGGTCGGGCGCGAGGTTGAAGTCAAGTTCCGGTACCAGGTCACGCAAGCGAAGGAAACGCTCGACCGGCACGTCCAGGACAACATCTCCATGCTGATCGGCCTGCGCGGCTTGTTCGTCGCCTCCAAGGTGATTGAGCGGGACGAATTCAGGCGATATGTGGCGGGTTTCGAGATCGGCAGCCGCTACCCGAGCGTACGCGTCGTATCGTTCGTGCGTCACGTGCCCGGGCCGCAAAAGTCCGAGTTCGAGGACAGCGTGCGCCGCGACCGCAGCGTCGAGCCACGCGGCTACCCGAATTTTGCGATCAAGCCGGCGGGCGACCGTGACCAGTACATGGTGGTGACCTACCTGGAGCCGTTCGCGGGCAACGAAGGTGCGTTCGGCTTCGATCTGTACTCCGAGCCCGGCCGGCGCGCCACCCTCGAGTACACGCGCGACTGGGGCCGGGCAATCGCTTCCGAACCCATCCGGCTGGCCGCCAATCCGAAGAGGCAAGTGTCGTTTGCGCTGCGCATTCCGATCTACCGCGCCAACCTGCCGACCGACACCGTCGTGCAGCGGCGCGCCGCATTTCTGGGCGTCGTCGTGTCGGCGGTCCAGGTGGAGGTCATGATTGAAAACTACCTGGGCCGGCAGCTCGGTGTCGATTTCGACGTCGTCATTCACGATCTCGGAATCCCGGAACAGGGAGCGCTGGCGACGGAGCCCGTTTTCGTCTACGCGAGCGGTGGCGCGGCGTCACGCACCAGTTTCGACCAGGATGATTCCTCCCGCTTGCAGCGCGTGGTGACGCTCGACGTGGCGGGTCGTACCTGGCGGCTCGCGTTCAGCGCGCCCGCCGCGCCCTTGTATGGCATCGGGGAGGAATTGCCGCTGGTCGTACTGTCGGGCGGCATCCTGACCAGCGTGCTGTTGTTCTGGCTGATGCTCGCGCAATGGCTCGCGCGTCAGCGCGCGTTGCAGCTCGCCGAGAGCGCCACGACGGTGCGCGCCGCCGAAGGGCTGCGCGAGCAGCTCGCGTTCATCCAGCAGCTGATCGAGGCGGTGCCGCAGCCGATCTTCTTCAAGGATACGCAGGGACGCTACCTCGGCGTCAATCGTGCCTGGGAGCGTTTCTTCGGCATTGCCCGCGAGCAGTTCATCGGCAAGTCTGTGTTCGAGCTGTACCCCAACGATCCCGATCTGGCCCGAAAACACAGTGCCCGCGACGAAGAGATTTTCGCCAATCCCGGCAGTCAGACCTATGAAGCCGCGATCAAGGATGCCAATGGCGCGTTGCGCCAGACCATCTACAACAAGGCGACTTTCAACCGCGCCGACGGCTCGGTGGCTGGGCTGATCGGCACCATCACCGACATCACCGAGCAGCGGCGCGTCGAGGAGCAGGTGCGCCACATGGCGAACCACGACGCGCTCACCCAGCTGCCCAACCGCTTGCTGCTGCAGGATCGCGTCGGGCAGGCGATCGCCAAGGCAAAGCGCAACGACGAGGTGCTGGCGCTGCTGTTCATCGACCTCGACCGCTTCAAGTCGATCAACGACTCGCTCGGTCACTCGGTCGGCGACCGCCTGCTGCAGGCGGTGGCCAAGCGCCTGCTCGGCTGCACGCGCGCCGCCGATACGGTCTCGCGCATCGGCGGCGACGAGTTCGTGGTCCTGCTCGGCGACCTCGACCGGCCCGAAACGGCGCGCCACGTGGCGCAAAAGGTACTCGAGGCGCTGTCGGCGCCGCTCGATCAGGACGGCAACGCCCTGCAGGTCACGCCCAGCATCGGCATTGCCACCTTTCCGGGCGACGGCGGGGACGTGGAAACGCTGCTGCGCAACGCCGATACCGCCATGTATCACGCCAAGCGGGAGGGCCGGAACAATTGCCAGTTCTTCACGCAGGCGATGCACGACGCCGCGCAGCAGCGGCGTGGCCCGGCAACGACCCGCGGCGCGCCCTAGCCGCGCACGGCGATGTTGCGCAGCTCGCGCATCGCCACCGAAGCCATCGCCAGATCGAGGGTCTTCTGCGCGCGCAGGTCGGCGTGCACCTGGCGGAAGCGCTCGAGCAGCGCCCGGTTGGCGTCTTCCCAGGCGGTGATCGCCTCGCGCGGGTCGCGCTTGCCAACGGCGCCGCGCAGGGCGTCGGCCGCGAGCCGGCGCTGCATCCCGGCGAGGTCGTCGCGCAGCGCCGCCTTGGCGAGCGCCTGCCAATGGCTCTCCGAGGGCAGGCCGGCGATGCGCGCGCGCAGCCAGGGAAAATCGAGCTTGCCGCCGAGCTCGAAGTACGCCTGCGCCACGACCTTCACGTCGCGGCCGAGCGCCGCGCCGATTTCGACCAGGTCGAGCGCGGCGGGCAGCATCTCGAAGCTCGCGACGCGCAAGGCGAGCGCGGCCGGCACCCGGGCCTCGCCGTAGCGCGTGGCGGCCGCGTCGTAGACCTGGCGCTCGCTGGCGGCGAGCGCATCGGGCAGCAGGGCCGCAAGCGCCTCAACGCCCGGACGGAAATAGGCGATGGCGGCGGCGACGTCGGCGAGATGGCGGCGGTTGCGCAGCAGCCATAGCGTCGCGCGCACGATCATGCGCCCGGAATCGAGCAGCATCGCGCTCTGCACCTCGTCGGCGACCGTGAGCTCGAGCGCCTCGGCCTGCTGCCAGAACGGCACCATGCCGAAGGCCTCGCGCGTCACCAGGTAGGCGCGTACCACGTCGGCGGTGCCGGCGCCCGTCTCCTCGCGCATGCGGTGCACGAAGGTGCTGCCGACGCGATTGACCATGCTGTTGGTGACGTGGGTGGCGACGATCTCGCGCCGCAGCGCGTGCGCCCGGAGGTGGCGCGCGAAGCGCTGGCGCAGCGGCACCGGGAAATAGCGCTCGAGCGCCGTGCCGATGGTCGGCTCCTCCGGGATGTCGGAGGCGAGCAGCTCGTCGTAGATCTGCATCTTGGAATACGCGAGCAGCACGGCGCGCTCGGGCGCGCTGAGGCCGAGGCGCGCCGCCTTGCGCTCGACGATCTCCTCATCCGAGGGCAGGAACTCGACGACGCGGTTCAGGCGCCCGGCGCGCTCCAGGGCCTGGATGAAGCGCAGCTGCTGCTCCAGGAGCTGCGGCGCGACGCGCCCGGCGATCGACAGGCTCTGCGTCTGGAACACGTTGTCGCGCAGCACCAGCGCCGCGACCTCGTCGGTCATGTCGGCGAGCTGGCGGTTCCTCTGCTCGAGCGTGATCTCGCCTTCGCGCACCGCGGCGTCGAGCAGGATCTTGATGTTCACCTCGTGGTCGGAGCAGTCCACGCCGGCGGAATTGTCGATCGCGTCGGTGTTGATGTGTCCGCCGCCGAGCGCGTACTCGATGCGCCCGAGCTGCGTCAGGCCCAGGTTGCCGCCTTCGGCGACCACCTTGCAGCGCAGCTCGCGGCCGTCGACGCGCAGCGCGTCGTTGGCGCGATCGCCCACCTGCGCGTGGCTTTCGCGGCTCGACTTGACGTAGGTGCCGATGCCGCCGTTGTAGAGCAGGTCGACGGGCGCCTTGAGGATCGCGCTGACCAGGTCGCCGGGGGCCAGCGACTTTGCGTCCACGCCGAGTACGCGGCGCGCTTCCGCCGACAGCGGAATCGATTTTGCGGTACGCGGCCAGATGCCGCCGCCTTTCGAGATCAGCTTGGCTTCGTAGTCGGCCCAGGACGAGCGCGGCAGCTGGAACAGCCGCTCGCGCTCCGCGAAGCCCTTCTCGGCGTCGGGGTCGGGGTCGATGAACACGTGCCGGTGGTCG
>JBDTMD010000144.1:0-5670 GCA_039934435.1 Burkholderiales bacterium | reverse complement strand
CCATGCCCTTGCCGCTCATTTCGACGATCACATCGGCGAAGGTCGCGGTCAACGGCACCGTGGGCAGCGCGGCGCCGGTACGCATGACGTCGCGAACATGGGTAAACAGCTTACGGCCGAGCGAGCCGCCGGGATGCGAGCGCGCGAAGTCTTCCACCGAAAAACCGCGCGCATCGAGCAAAGTGAGCGCCAGTGCGTCGCCGAGCGCGAGCGCGGCGGTGGTGCTCGCGGTCGGCGCCAGTCCGAGCGGACAGGCCTCGGTGTCGACGCTGGCGTCGAGATGGACATCGGCCGCGAACGCGAGCGACGACTGCTCGTTGCCGGTGAGCGCGATCAATTTGGCGCCTTGGCGTTTGAAATGCGGTACTAGCGACACCAGCTCGTCGGTCTCGCCCGAGTTCGAAAGCAGCAGTACGATGTCGTCGGCGGTGATCATGCCGAGGTCGCCGTGACTCGCCTCGGCCGCATGCACGAAAAACGCCGGCGTTCCTGTCGAAGCAAGCGTCGCCGCAAGCTTGCGCGCGATATGGCCGGATTTGCCGATACCGGTAACGACCACTCGCCCGCGGCATTCGAACAGCGCACGGGCAGCGGCAAGAAATGCGGAGCCGAGGCGTCCTTCGAGCGCACGGATGGCCGCTGCTTCGGTCGCGAGCACATCGCGAGCGAGCGTAAGCACGCGTTCGGGATCGATGCCGACAGCAGGCACCGGTTCGGCTGCTCGGATCGGCGTGGACATGCGGCCAAGTATAGCCGAACGCTCGACGGGCCGGCTCGGACGCTGTGCTACATTCGCATCACGTCTTCGGCGTGTTCAGGGACCACCAATGCCCCAGACACTGCAGCTCATTTTGTTGCTGCTGGCCTCGGCCGTCGTCGTGGTCGTCGCCTGCCGTCTTCTGCGGCTTCCACCGATCCTCGGCTATCTCGTCGTTGGCATTGCGGTCGGCCCGCATGCGCTGGGGTGGGTGCCGGACAATGCCGACGTCCGCGATCTCGCCGAGTTCGGCGTCGTGTTCCTCATGTTCTCCATCGGCCTCGAGTTCAGCCTGCCGCAGCTGAAGGCGATGCGCCGCGCGGTGTTCGGATTGGGCCTCGCGCAGGTAGCGATCACGACCGCGGTCGCCATGTTCGTGTCGCATTTCCTGGGCTACCGATGGCTGGCGGGACTCGCGCTTGGCGGCGCCGTGGCGATGAGTTCGACCGCAATCGTATCCAAGATGCTTGCCGAGCGCACCGAGCTCAACACCGCGCACGGCCGCGATGCGATGGGCATTCTTCTGTTTCAGGATCTCGCCGTGGTGGCGTTCCTGATCGCGATCCCGACACTCGCCGCAGGCGGGGCCGATCTCTGGAGGTCGCTGGCGCTCGCCGGCGTCAAAGCCGCCCTGGCGCTGGCGGTGATCCTTTTTTTCGGCCAGGGGCCGACCCGAGCCTGGTTTCATCTCGTCGCGCGACAGCGTTCGTCCGAGCTTTTCATGCTCAACATCCTGCTGGTCACGCTCGGTTTGGCCGCGCTCACCCAACTTGTGGGACTCTCTTTTGCGCTCGGCGCGTTTCTCGCCGGGATGCTGATCGCGGAAACCGAATACCGCTACCAGGTCGAGGAGGACATCAAGCCGTTCCGCGATGTCCTGCTCGGATTGTTCTTCGTCACCGTCGGCATGATGCTCGACCTGCGCCTGGTGCTGACGCAGGGCTGGCTGGTGCTGGTGCTGTTCGTGCTGCTGGTGGCGGTGAAAGGGTCGGTGATTGCGCTCCTGGCGCGCGCCTTTGGCGCGGCGCCCGGCACCGCGCTGCGCACGGCGCTCGCGCTCGCGCAGGGCGGCGAATTCGGCTTCGTGCTGCTGGCGCAGGCGCGCGCCGCCGAGCTCGCCCCCGACCCGGTGCTGCAGGCGCTCATCGCGGCGATGATCCTGTCGATGCTGGCGACACCTTTTCTCGTCGGTGCGAGCAACCGCATCGTGCTGCGCTTCACCGCCTCGGAATGGATGACGCGCTCGCTCGAGATGCACCGGGTCGCGGTGAGCACGCTGGAAACCGAGCGCCACGTCATCATCCTCGGCTACGGCCGCATCGGCCAGCGCCTGGCGCGCCTGCTGGAAGCCGAGGGCGTGCGCTATGTGGCGCTCGACCTCGATCCCGAGCGCGTGAGAGAGGCGGCGCTCGCCGGCGACACGGTGGTGTACGCCGACTGCCTGCGGCGCGAGGCGCTGGTGGCCGCGGGCGTGGCGCGCGCGGCCGCGGTGGTAATCACGTTCGCCGATGTGGCGGCGGCGACCAGGGTTCTGGCCAACGTGCATGCGCTCAATTCGGCGGTGCCCGTGATCGTTCGCGCGCGCGATGAAGCGGACATCGGCCGGCTCACCGCGGCCGGCGCCTCGGAAGTGGTGCCCGAAGCGTTCGAATCGGGCCTGATGCTCGCCTCGCACACTTTGGTGTGGGTCGGGGTGCCGCTGGCGCGCGTCATGCGGCGCGTCAGCCAGGTGCGCGAGCAGCAGTACGGGTTGCTGCGCGGGCTGTACCACGGCGCGAGCGACGCTCCTGAAGGCGGCGAGGCGGTGCAACCGCGGCTGCACGCGGTGACTCTGCACGCGCACGCTGCGGCGCTGGCGCGGCCGCTCGAGGCGCTCGGGCTGGAACAAATCGGCGTGCAGGTGCGCGCAGTGCGCCGGCGCGGCGCGGGGAAAAAGCTCGCGCCGGAGGAAGCCGGCCCGCTGCAAGAAGGCGACGTGGTCGTGCTGCTGGGCGCGCCGCAGGCGCTGGCGGCCGCCGAACTGCGCCTGCTGCAGGGCTAGACCAAAAAAAAGCCGGCGCGCGCAGCGCCGGCTTTTGGTTCGAAGTGCCTGTCGGGACTACAGCAGGCGGCAGATCGTGTAGGAGTTCGTGCCGGTCTCCGCGTAGCTGGCGGCGCCGCCGACAGCCGCGCCTTGGGCATTCACGACAATATTCGGGTTGTTTGCCGTTTGCAGCTGGCCGCGCACCGAGCCGGAAAGGCGGTTGCCGTCGTCCATTTGCGTATCGGTGGCAATCGCGACTTTGTCCGGCAGGTTGGCCGAGCACATCATCAGCCCGAAGAAACCACCGGTGCCGGCCGCGTCCTGGCCCAAGGCAGCGCCGCCAGCACCATCGCCGGTTTGCACGCCAATGATCCCGGACAGGGCGTTCAGCGGCTGCAGAAAGCCGGCGCCGGCGACGAAGCCGGAGCGGCGCAAGTGATCCCACCAGATGCAGCTTTCGATCGTAGCCACGCAAGTAACGCCACCATTGTTATAAGTGCCCGCAATCACGCCATTGCCTTGTGAGCCAAGCGGTCCAGGCGACCCCGCCCAGCGCGCCGCCGCGCCGGCGTCGTCCCCCGGAATCGCACGGTAGCGATCCTGGTAGCCGTGGAACGCCGCCGATATGCCGGAGAAGTCCGAAATGATGTTCTTGATCTTGGCCTGCGTGATCATTTCCTGGCCCTTCAGGATGCCGCCCAGCAGCAACCCGATGATCACCAGCACGATCGCGATTTCGACGAGCGTGAAGCCTTTCTGGTTCGTTTTCATACGATTACTCCTTTGCCGGAAGACGAGGCGATAAGATATGTCCGCAAGATCCATGCCGGGCAAATTTCCGCATTCCGGGCTCCATAAGGGCAAATTACACAAAAAAACTGTCGTAATACTGACACAGTCGTCACTTTTTTGACGCCGATCTGCGCTCCAGCGCCTCGAGGTGATCCTTCAGGAATCGGCGCTCTCCGGCATCCTGCAACATGCCGCTGGCGAGCAGGCCGCCGAGCATGATCTTCGCGGCCTCGAGCTCGTTCATGTCTTCGAGGATGAAAATCTGCATCTGCCTGGCCCAGAGCGGGATGCCCGGATCGGTGGTCAGGCGCTCGAGGTCGGCCGCATAGCGTCGCGCCAGCGGCAGGTCCTTGAGGCGGTGCTTGGCCAGCAGTGCCGCCTGCGCGAGCCACTGCCAGCGCCGATTCGGGTCCTCGAGGAACGCCCGGTGGATGAAGTCGAGCATCGTGCGGCAGCGCGCGTCGTCGTCGACGTCTGCGTAAATACGTGAGGCTACGAATAGCGGATACGCGCTTAACGGGTCCGTATCGAGGATGGCGCGCAGCCATGCCCGCAGGCGGCCATAGTCAAGGCGCCGGTAGGGCAGGGCATTGCCGGCCCCGAGGTCGAAGGCTTGCACGTAAAGCATCGCGAGACGCGCGCCCGCGGCAGGCTCGCCGAGGCTTGCGGCGCGCAGTGCCGCGGTGGTTGGCGCCGGAGGCAGGTCGGAGGCGGCAGCGGACGGCGCCGGACGTACGGCCTGCACGGCGATCTGCGCCGCCAGGCTTGCGCCCAGCGCTGCCCACAGCCAGCCGGGAACCGCGCTCAGCGGGCGCTCGCCTGCGCTCACAGATTGCGCCGGTGAAAATCGAACAGCCCCGCCGCGCACAGCAGGCCCGTGTACAGAATGAGTGCGCCGAGCACCACGCCGAATTCGTGCGCCGTCGGCGCGCCGTACAGCAGCCACTCGCTGCGCGTGGCGGCATCGAGGCGCGGCAGCAGCAGCGCCACGGCGTCGACCGCGCCGCGGGCCAGGCTTTGCGCCCAGGTCTGCTCTACCAGCGGGCCGCGGGCGAGCAGCTGGATGGCGCCGATGGCGCGCGCCAGCAGGTACAGTCCCACGGTGGCACTGAGCGCCGCCACTACACTGGCCAGCGTCACCGCGAAGAACAGGCTCGCCGCAGCGACCAGCAACAGCTCGAACGCGAGCGAAGTGCCCCACAGCGCCACGCTCGTGGGCTGTGCCCACAGCAGCATGGGCAGGGAGAAGGCGGCGGCCATTCCCAGGCCAATCGCGCCGTAGCCAGCCAGCTTGCCGAGATAGTACTGGCTGCGCGACAAGGGCAGCGCCAGCGCGAGCTCGAGGATTTTGTCGTTCGCTTCCCGCACCACGCTTGTCGCGACATGCGCCGCGAGCAGGAACGCGGCGCCGGCGCGCAGCAGCGCGGCGGCGAGCGCCGCCTGGAACTCGCGGCCTTCGGTAACCGCCACTTGCGATGCGAACGCCGCGAGCGCGAGCGCCGTGGCGAGCAGCGCGAGCACCAGCCACGGCAGACCGCTGCGGCGCGCTTCGCGCAGCGCGTTACTGGCAAGCAGGAGGGCGGGGGGCATCTATCGCGTGTCCGGGAATCTGCGTATCTTTGCCTGCGTCTCGCCAATCATGCAAGCCGACACACAGAACACCGCCGCCGCGCGCCTGCCTAAAGCGGCGTGGGCCGCCAGCCGGCGCCACTGGCGCCTGGTCGTTATCGCCATGCTGGGGCTGCTGCACGTAGTGGCTTTGCGCGGCGTCGCCGACGACGGTGCGCGTTTCCTGTTGCTGGCGCACCTGGGCCTGCTGCTGCTATGGCAGCCGCTGCTGCGCGGTGAGCGCCGGGTTACGGCGCCACAGGCACTGTTCATCGGCGCGTTCGCGGCGGCCATCGTGATATTCCTGAATTGGTGGCTGCTGGCGGTGTGGTGCGTGGTGCTCGGCGGCCTGATCGGCGGCAAGGTATTCCTGCACCAGGCGCGCTGGCAGCGGCTTTTCTATCTGATGGTGTTCGCATATCTGCTCGCGCTACTGGTGCTGGTGATATTGCCGCAAATCGCGCCGCGCAATGAGATCGACCCTGCGATC
>JBDTMD010000143.1:0-5687 GCA_039934435.1 Burkholderiales bacterium | reverse complement strand
GCTGCGGCCACTCGATCGCTTCCTGCGCCGTGCGCACGGCACCGCAGGTCACGTCGGCGGCGCGCAACCGCTCGATCGTTTCGCGTACCGAATGCTTCGATGCCCATTCCTCCACGATGCGGTCCACCGCCTCGTTGTTCCTGATGCGCCACTCGACGCGGCTCCAGTCGGCGTGCTCACGCAAGTCCTCGCGGCCCATCGCCTGGAGCAATCCCATCCAGTCCGCCTTCGTCACCACGCCAAGCGTGACCCAACCATCCTTTGCGCGGTACGCGTTGAACGGCGAGAAGCGCATGATGCGGTTGCCCTGGCGCGCGGCGAGCCCGAGCTTCTCGTAGCTGTCGAGCGGCTCGTCCATCATCATCGAAAACAGGCAATCCACCATCGACACGTCGACCGCCTGGCCCCGGCCGGAGCGCTCGCGCTCGTTGAGCGCGGCGACGATGCCGAGCGCGGCGTAGCTGCCGGCGATCATGTCGGAGAGCGCGCCGCCGGTTTTCATCGGCGGGCCGTCCACTTCGCCGGTGATGCTCATCAGGCCGGCTTCGGCCTGCGCCATCAGGTCGTAGGACTTCGTGGCGCGGTCCGGCCCGGTCGCGCCATAGCCGGAAATCGCGCAATAGACCAAACGCGGATTGCGCGCCTTGAGCACCGGGTAGCCGATGCCCAGGCGCTCGGCGACGCCGGGGCGGAAGTTCTCCACCACCACGTCGGCGTGCTCCGCAAGGCGCAGGAAGAGCTCGCGCCCGCGCGGATCCTTCAGGTTGAGGGTGGTGGACTGCTTGCCGCGCGCGCGCTTGAGGTACGCGAGGCCGAAATCCTGCGGCGAGGCGCGCTCGAACGACGGACCCGAGTAGGGCGGCGCAAGCGCCGCCGGGTCGCCCCCGGCGGGCTCGTCGATCTTAATCACTTCGGCGCCGAGCCCCGCGAGCAGCAGCGTGCAATGCGGGCCCGACAGATAGCGGGTGAGATCGAGGACCACCAGGCCCTCGAGCGTCCCGCTCATGACGGATCGGGCTGCGATCCCCGCAGGACGGCGATCACCTGCTCCAGCGCCTGCGCCGCGCGGCCGCGGATCTCCTCTTCGGATAGCGAAGACAGCGGATGCTGGATCACCACCGGCACCAGGCCGGTCATGCCGAGCGCCTCGCGCTGCACGCGCGCCTCGTGCAGGAACTCCGTGGTGACGATCACCGCGGTCGGTACCCCCAGCGATTCGAGACTGAAGCCGTCATGCATACAGCACGACGTGCAGGAGCCTCAATCGCCGATGGCGGTGACGACGATGTCGTTGTCGCGCCGGATCTCCTCGATCAGCTCGGGCGCGGCGAACTTGGAAAAACTCTCCTTGCGGTAGTAGTGGATGTCGGCGAGCGGGTGCGCGGCCTTGATCTGGTCGCGCAGCTCGCGCAGCAGCTTGTTCGCGTTCCACTTGGTGTTGTCGAGGATGCCGAGCCGCAAGCCCTTGAGCGCCTGGATGCGCGCCGCGGTGGCTTTCTTCTCGGCCCCGACCACGCCGCGCGGGTCGTAGACCTGGATCATGCGATGGACTCCTTCTTCAGAGATAACAGGTGCCGTCGACGCAACGCGGGCCGCCTTGCGCCGGGTCCGCGTTGCCTTCGATTTCGCGCAATACCGGCGAGGACATATGGCCCCAGCCCGGGATGAAGGCGGAAAAGCGCCCGGCCTCGCCGCCGATGACGAACAGATGAATATTCTCCGCGCTCGGCACCACCGGGATACGCGAGTCGAGCTCGCGGCCGTACCAGACCGGGAGGCTGCGGTTGTAGACCTTGCCGTAGCGGTGGTTGAACGCGACCTGGCCGAAAGTGTTGCTGGCGTTGGTCCACAGGTATTGCTTGACGTCGTGGCGCTTCCAGCCGGCCTTGGAGATCGTGGTCGCGTGCTCCGGGCCGAGCACCACCGCGCAGTGCCCGCTCGAGACCGCATTGTTGTGCGCGAACGTGCTCATCGCCGAGCAGATCGAGTCGAGGATGCCCTGCGGATCGTTGGCAACGTGGTTGGTGACGCTGTGCGGCGGCTCGGCGGCCATCACGAACACCGTCGAGTCCTCGGCCTTGAAGCCTTTTTCCACGTGATAGGGCGCGAGCAATCCCAGTTCCTCGTTTTCGGCCACGGCGTAGGTGTACTTGCCCGGGTGCCCGAGCGTCGACTTGTCGAGCTCGCCCGGCCAGCCGCCGCCGACGTTCAGCAGGACGAGGCGGATGGCGCGGCCGATGGTGGCATTCGCCCGGTTGCCCGGGCCGAAGGCATTGCAGCCGGCGTTCATGCCGATCTTCTTCGCAATCGGCCCGTTGACGACGAGGAGCGGGCTTGCCATGTGCGTGGTCGCCTGCACGCCGTTCAGGTTGAAGGCGGTTTCGCAGAGCGCGAGCATCGCGGCGCGCACCACGGGAGCGTACTCGGGCTTGCAGCCCGCCATCACCATGTTGACGGCGAGCACCTCGCGCGTCAGGGCGCCCCAGCGCGGCGGTACGCGCGCTTCGACTTTCTCCGGCTCGCCGCCGAGCGCCGCCAGCATTGCGGCGACCTTCTCGGGCGTGGGCGGAACGACGGGCAGGCCGTCGGAAAAGCCCTTTTCGTAGTACCACTCGACGAGATCGGTGCTTGCGGGCACCGCGGAGGCAGGAATCTGGCTGGCAGCGAGTTGCATGTTCCTAAGAATACCCTTGCACCGGTACGATGGCACCATGCGGCTCGCAGCCATCCCGTCGGTCGACCGGATCCTGCAGGATCCGCGCCTTGCCCCGGCCATCGCCCGGCACGGGCGCCCCCTGGTGGTCGCGGAGCTGCGCGCGCTGCTCGCCGAGTACCGGGCCGCGCTGAAGGCCGGCACGGCGTTGCCGCCCAATGAAGACGCCATCGCGCTGGGAGTGCTGAACCGGCTGGAGACCGCGTCGGCGCCGTCGCTGCGCCGCGTGTTCAATCTCACCGGCACGGTACTGCATACCAATCTCGGGCGGGCGCTGCTGCTGCAGGCCGCCATCGATGCGGCCGCGGCGGCGCTCGGCGCGCCGACCAATCTCGAGTACGACCTCGAGGCAGGCGAGCGCGGCGAGCGAGACGATCACCTCGAAGGGCTCCTGTGCCGCATTACGGGCGCCGAAGCCGCGACCGTCGTCAACAACAACGCGGGCGCCGTGCTCCTTGCGATGAACACGCTCGGCGTCGGCCGCGAAGTGGTGGTCTCCCGGGGCGAGCTCGTTGAAATCGGCGGCTCGTTCCGCATCCCCGAAATCCTCGAGGCCGCCGGCTGCCGCCTGCGCGAAGTGGGCACCACCAACCGCACGCATCTCGCGGACTACGAAAAAGCGCTCGGGCCCGCGACCGCGGCGCTTCTCAAGGTGCACACGAGCAACTACGCCGTGGTGGGCTTCACGGCCGCGCCGGCGGAGCGCGAGCTCGCGCAGCTCGCCCACGCGCGAACGCTGCCGTTCGTGACCGATCTGGGCAGCGGCAGCCTCGCGGACCTCGCGCGCTTCGGCCTGCCGGCGGAGCCCACGCCCATGCAGGCGCTCGCGGCCGGCGCCGACCTCGTCACCTTCAGCGGCGACAAGCTGCTCGGCGGTCCGCAGGCGGGCCTCGTCGTCGGCAGGCGCGATCTGGTGGCGAAGCTGCGCAAGAACCCGATGAAGCGCGCGCTGCGCCTCGACAAGGCGCGCATCGCGGCGCTCGAAGCGGTGCTGCGGCTGTACCTCGATCCCGAGCGGCTGCGCGAGCGGCTGCCGACGCTGCGTCTGCTCACGCGGCCGGCAGGCGAGATCGCGGCGCTCGCCGGGCGACTGCGTCCGGTGGTGCAAAGTTATGTGGGCACCAAGGCCCAGGTCAGCGTTGAAGACTGTGCCAGCCAGGTGGGCAGCGGTTCGCTGCCGATCGACCGGCTGCCGAGTGCTGCGTTGCGCATCGCGCCTGCGGAGGTGCGGCCTGCGGCCATCGCGAAGGCGCTACGGGCGCTGAGCATTCCAGTCATTGGCCGCATCCACGACGACGCGGTGTGGCTCGATCTGCGCTGCCTCGAAGACGAAGCCGACTTCGTCGCCCAGTTTCAGGGACACAAGCTGTGATCGTCGCCACCGCCGGCCACGTCGACCACGGCAAGACTTCGCTGGTGCGCGCGCTCACCGGCGTCGACACCGACCGGCTGCCCGAAGAGAAGCGCCGCGGCATGTCGATCGACCTGGGTTTCGCCTATCTGCCGCAGGCAGGAAGTGAGGCCATCGCTTTCGTCGACGTGCCGGGTCACGAGCGCTTCGTGCGCAACATGGCGGCGGGCGTGACAGGCATCGACCTCGCGCTGCTGGTCGTCGCCGCCGACGACGGACCGATGCCGCAGACGCGCGAGCACCTGGCGATCCTCGAACACCTGGGCGCGCCGCGGCTGCTGGCCGTCCTGTCGAAGATCGATCGCGTGGCGCCGGAGCGCCTGCTCGAAGCGGAAGCGGAACTGCGCGCGCTCCTCCCCGAAACGGAGATCATGCGAGTGTCGTCTGCGACGGGCGAAGGCGTGGACGAATTGCGCAGGCGGCTCGAGGCTCTGGCCAAGGACATTGCGCCGCGCGATTCGGGACAGCGCTTCCGCATGCACGTCGATCGCGCCTTCGTCATCGACGGCCTGGGCCTCGTCGTCACCGGTACCGTGGCTTCGGGCGCGATCGCCACCGGGGACGACGTGCAGGTGCTTCCCGCCGGCCGCAAGGCGCGTGTGCGCAGCCTTCGAGCCAACAACGGCGAAGCTGCGCGCGCGGTTGCGGGCCAGCGCTGCGCGCTCGCGCTGCACGGCGTCTCACGCGACGAAGTCGGGCGCGGCAACGTGATCGCCGATACCGCGCCGGTCCCCGTGTCCAAGCATCTCGATATCGAGGTGGCGTGGTTCGGTGCGCCGGCTACGCGTCCCAGGCAGGTCGGCGTACACCTGGGCAGCGCCATGCTGCAGGCGCGCCTGTCGCCGCATGAGCGCTTCGCGCGGCTCGCTTTTCCGCACGGCGTGAGCGCCTGGCACGGCGACCGGCTGCTGCTGCGCGATCCGGGCACGCAGCGGTTGATCGGCGCGGGCGCAGTCGTCGACTCGCTGCCGCCGGCGCGCGGATCGGGGCGCCGGGACAAGATCTCGGGGCTCGACGCCGAGGGCGCCTTCGCGGCGCTTCTCGCGGACGGGAGCGTGGATGTCGATTGGTTCGAGAAGGTGTTCCATATCGCGACACGAGACGCGCCGGGGTTGGTGGCGTTCGCGGTGCGGGGCGTACGCCATGTCATGCGCCGGGAGCGGTGGGACGGCCTGTGCGCGCAGCTCGAGCGCGCCGTGCGCGAATGGAATGCAGCGTATCCGGACTCGATCGGCCCGCGCCCGGGTGACGTCGGCGCGCCGCTCGTCGCCATGATCGATTTCCTTGTCGCGGCGGGTCGCCTGGTGCGCGAAGGCCCGAGCCTGCGCCTGCCGGATCACCGGCCGGCGCTCTCCGCGCGGGACGAAGCGCTTTGGCAGACGATCGCGCCGCTTCTCGAAGGCGACGGCGCCAAGCCACCCCGCGTGCACGAACTGGCGGCTGCGCTGGCGATGGAACCGAAGGCCGTGACGGATTTTTTGCAGCGCGCGGCGCGCGCGGGGCGCGTGCACCGCGTCGCGCCGAACCGCTACTTCTTGCCGCAGGCGATCGTGATAAAACAGA
>JBDTMD010000142.1:0-5703 GCA_039934435.1 Burkholderiales bacterium | reverse complement strand
GCAGCTCCTGGTGCTGCTGCAGCAGCACGGAGCTCTCGAGGATGGCGCGCGGCTCGCGCTCGAACAGCGTTTCGTCGCGCGCTTCGAGCCGCTCGCCGCGCACCTGGAAGCGCTCGTTGAGGGCCAGCGGCGTGGCTTCGGACTCGCCGACCACGCGCGCCTCCAGATTCTGCAGCAGGATGGTATTGAGCTGCGTCACCGCCTTGGCGGTCGTGTAGTAGCGCTGCATCAGCTGCTCGCTCGGCCGGCGGGTCGGCGTGCCGCGGTAGCCGCACTGCTCGGCAAGCGGCGTCTGGTAGTCGAAGACGATGCGGTCCTCGCGACGGCCGGCGAGATAGTGCAGGCGGATACGCAGGTCGTGGAGCAGCTTCTCGTGCCGCGCGAGCTGTACCGCCTCGGCGGCCAGCAGCATGCCGTGGCGCTGCAGGTCGCGCCAGTGCAGACCGAGCCCGCAGGCGCGCGCGATCCACTGGATGGTCTGCAGGTCGCGCATGCCGCCCGGGGCTTCCTTCAGGTTCGGTTCGAGCGCATAGGCGGTGTCCTGGTGCTTGGCGTGGCGCTGTTCCTGCTCCAGCGTCTTGTGCTTCAGGAATGCCGGCGCTTCCAGCCCGGCCGCCACCGCGGCGTTCAGATCGCGGTACAGGCCGCGGCTGCCGCCCAGGAATCGCGCCTCGAGCAACGCGGTCTGCACCGTGATGTCGGCGCCGGCGGCGGCGACGCACTCATCGATAGTGCGCACGCTGTGCGCGACTTCCAGGCCGACATCCCAGAATGTGCCGACAAGCCGTTCGAGGCTGGCGCGCGCCTGCGCCCCGGGCGCCTCGCCCAGCAGCACCAGCACGTCGATGTCCGAGTAGGGAAACAGCTCGCCGCGACCATAGCCGCCGGTGGCGACGAGGGCGGCCGGCGCCGCCGGACGCAGCGCCCGCCACAGGCCACGCAACGTGGTGTCGATCAGGCGGCTGTGCGCGCGCAACTGGCGCTTTGGCGCCGCGGCGCGCAGGTAGGACTGCCGCAGCGCTTCGCGGCCGGCCAACAGTCCTGCGCGCCACTGCTCAATCGGCGCAGGCACCGCGCTCATTTCAGGACGGGACGGGCAGATCCGGCGCCGGCGGCGCGCCGACCGAAGTCGTGAGCACCTCGTAGCCGCCCTGCGTGACAAGAACCGTGTGCTCCCACTGCGCCGAAAGGCTGTGGTCCTTGGTGACGATGGTCCAGCCGTCCGCAAGCTCACGGATCGCGGCCTTGCCGGCGTTGATCATCGGTTCAATGGTGAAAGTCATGCCGGGCTCAAGGCGCAGGCCGGTCCCCGGCTTGCCGTAATGCAGGACCTGCGGATCCTCGTGGAACCTGCGGCCGATGCCGTGGCCGCAGAACTCCCGCACCACCGAGTAGCCGTGTCGTTCGGCGTGCGCCTGGATGGCCGCGCCGAGGTCGCCCAGCTGGGCGCCGGCGCGCACCTGCCGGATTCCCGCCCACATGCATTCGTAGGTCACATCGACCAGCCTGCGGGCCTGGATGCTGGGCTCGCCGACGTAGAACATGCGGCTGCTGTCGCCGTGGAAGCCGTCCTTGATCACCGTGACGTCGATATTCAGGATATCGCCGGGCTTGAGCACGCGCTCGCCCGGAATGCCGTGGCACACCTGATGATTGACCGACGTGCAGATCGATTTCGGGAACGGCTTGTAGCCCGGCGGGGCGTAATTGAGCGGCGCCGGCGTCGTGCCCTGCACCTCGAGCATGTAGGTGTGGCACAGGTCGTTCAGGGTCCCGGTCGTGACGCCCGGCTTCACGTGGGGCGCGATGTAGTCGAGTACTTCCGAGGCGAGCCGGCCAGCGACGCGCATGCGCGCGGTGTCCTCCGCTGTCTTCAATGCAACCGCCATAGGCTGGGAAAAAGGCTGATTATGCTAGAATTTTGGGCTGGTTCGCGGTTTGCCGCGGACCAAATTTCCCGTCCCGGCCGGTTAGGGTGCCCGCAAGGGTTTTCGGTTGACCGGGGCGGCAGACCATAACCCTAAAGCAAGGAGCAGGCAGTGTCCGCAACCATGCGTCAAATGCTGGAGGCCGGGGTCCATTTCGGACATCAGACCCGGTACTGGAATCCGAAGATGGCGCCGTACATCTTCGGCCACCGCAACAAGATTCACATCATCAATCTGGAAAAGACCCTGGTCCTGTACCAGGAGGCGCTGAAGTACGTGCGCCAGCTCGCCGCGAACCGTGGCTCGATCCTGATGGTCGGCACCAAGCGTCAAGCGCGCGAGATCCTGCGCGAGGAAGCCTTGCGCTGCGGCATGCCGTTCGTCGATCACCGCTGGCTCGGTGGCATGCTGACCAACTTCAAGACCGTCAAGCAGTCCATCAAGCGCCTGAAGGAGATGGAGCAGATGTCCGCGGACGGGACATTCGACAACATGGCGAAGAAGGAAGCGCTCGGCCTGCAGCGTGAGCTGGCCAAGCTGCAGCGCTCCCTGGGCGGCATCAAGGACCTGAACGGCCTGCCCGATGCATTGTTCGTGATCGACGTCGGCTATCAGAAGGGCGCGATCGCCGAGGCGGTCAAGCTGGGCATCCCGGTGGTCGGCGTGGTCGACACCAACCATTCGCCCGAAGGCATCAGCTACGTGATCCCGGGCAACGACGACTCGAGCCGGGCCATCCGCCTCTATGCACGCGGCATCGCCGACGCCGTTCTCGACGGCCGCTCAAACGCGGTCGAGCAAGTGGTGGCGGCCTCGAAGGACGAGTTTGTCGAGGTGGACGAGGGGGGCGCCTGATTCCGGCGCGACGTGCGGCACCCAGGGGCCTTCGGCCCCTTTTTTTGACATCTGGAGCATGAGGCAATGGCAGAGATCAGCGCAGGCCTGGTGAAGGAGCTTCGCGAGCTGACCGGGCTCGGAATGATGGAGTGCAAGAGGGCGCTCGCCGAAGCGGGCGGCGACCTGAAGAAGGCCGAGGAGCTGCTGCGCATCAAGAGCGGCGCCAAGGCGAGCAAGGCGGCCGGACGCGTGGCGGCCGAGGGCGTAATCGGCGCCTGGCTGTCGCCGGATGGCACGCTCGGCGCGCTGGTGGAGCTGAACAGCGAAACCGATTTTGTGGCCAAGAACGAGGATTTCCTCGCGTTCGCGCAATCACTGGCGGAAACGGTGGCGACGGCCAATCCGAAGGATGTGGCGCAGCTCGCCTCCGCCCAGGTGGAGGAGCGGCGCAAGGCGCTGGTGCAGAAGATCGGCGAAAACATCACCATTCGGCGCTTCGCGCGGCTGCAGGCGAGCAGGCCCCTGGCCCTTTATCGTCATGGCACCAAGATCGGCGTGCTCGTCGACATCGACGGTCCGGAGGATCTCGGCAAGGACCTGGCGATGCACATCGCGTTCGCCAAGCCGCAGTACCAGTCGAAATCAGACGTCCCCGCGGAAATCGTCGCGCGCGAGCGCGAGATCGCGGCGGCGCGCGCCAGGGATTCGGGCAAGCCCGCTGAGATCGTGACCAAGATGGTCGACGGCGCAGTGAACAAGTACCTCGGCGAGATCAGCCTGCTCGGGCAGCCGTTCGTCAAGGACGACAAGCAGACCGTCGAAAAACTGCTGACGGCGAAAAAGGCGAAGCTGCGCGCCTACCGCTTCCTGGTGGTCGGCGAAGGCATCGAAAAGAAATCGAGCGACTTCGCCGCTGAAGTGATGGCGACTGCGGGAGCGGGGCGCTAGGGACCCGCAATGAAGCTGCGCGAAGCCGCGATCGGCTCCAAATACAGGCGCATCCTGCTGAAGCTCTCGGGCGAGGCGCTGATGGGCAATGACGCCTACGGCATCAACCGGCAGACCATCGAGACCATCGTCCAGGAAATCGCCGCGGTCGCCCGGCTGGGGGTGGAAATGGGCGTGGTCATCGGCGGCGGCAATATCTTTCGCGGCGTCGCACCGGGCGCGGCAGGCATGGACCGCGCCACCGCGGACTACATGGGAATGCTCGCAACGGTGATGAACGCGCTCGCGTTGCAGGACGCCATGCGCCATGCCGGGCTCGACTGCCGGGTGCAATCCGCCCTCAATATCGAGCAGGTCGTCGAGCCCTACATCCGCGGCAAGGCAATCCGCTACCTCGAGGAGGGGCGGATCGTGGTGTTCGCCGCGGGCACCGGCAATCCGTTCTTCACCACCGATACGGCCGCTGCGCTGCGCGCCAGCGAAGTCGGCGCCGAAATCGTGCTCAAGGCGACCAAGGTGGACGGCGTGTATACCGCCGATCCGAAAAAGGACCGCACGGCAACGCGCTACACGCGGCTGAGCTTCGACGAGGCCATCCAGCGCAATCTCAAGGTCATGGACGCGACCGCGCTCGCCTTGTGCCGCGACCAGAAGTTGCCGGTCAACGTGTTCAGTATTTTCAAGAAGGACGCGCTGCTGCGCGTCATTGCCGGCGAGGACGAAGGCACGCTGGTGCACGTCTGAAGGAGAGCCTGATGCTAGCTGAACTCAAGAAGACGGCCGAGCAGAAGATGCACAAGAGCATCGAGGCCTTCAAGGCCGATCTGTCCAAGGTGCGCACCGGCCGCGCGCATACCGGGCTGCTCGATCACATCGTCGTCGATTACTACGGCGTGCCAACGCCGCTCAATCAGCTTGCCCGGGTGACGCTGATGGACGCACGTACCATCGCCGTCGCGCCCTTCGAGAAGAAGCTGACGCAGGCGGTGGAGAAGGCGATCCGCGACTCGGACCTGGGATTGAACCCGGCCGGCATGGGCGACACCGTGCGCGTGCCGATGCCCGCCCTGACCGAGGAGCGGCGCAAGGAGCTGGTCAAGGTCGTGCGCCACGAGGCCGAGAACGCGCGCGTGGCGGTGCGCAATCTGCGCCGCGACGCCAACCATCACCTCAAGGAAGCGCTGAAGAAGAAAGAGGTCTCGGAAAACGACGAGCGGCGCGCCCAGGACGAGGTGCAGAAGCTCACCGACCGCTCGATCGCCGAGATCGACAAGCTGCTGCAGCAGAAGGAAGCCGAGCTTCTCGCGGTCTAGCGCGCGTGACGGCCGAGAGCTCCACGACCACCATACCCGAGCACGGCGCGGTGCCGCGCCATGTCGCCATGATCATGGACGGCAACGGCCGCTGGGCCAAGCAGCGTCACCTGCCGCGCATTGCCGGGCACCGGCGCGGCGTCGAGGCCGTGCGCGCCACGGTTCAGGCCTGCGCCGCGCGCGGCGTCGAGTTCCTGACGCTGTTCGCGTTCAGCTCCGAGAACTGGCGCCGCCCGGCCGATGAAGTGGCGCTGCTCATGCAGCTGTTCCAGCTCGCGCTGACCAGCGAAGTGGAAAAACTGCACCGCAACGGCGTCCGACTGCGAGTGGTGGGCGATCTTTTGCGCTTCGATGCGCGCATGCGCGCGCTGATCGAGCAGGGCGAGCGCACCACTGCGGGCAACACCCGCCTTACGCTGACCGTGGCCGCGAATTACGGCGGCCGCTGGGACATCCTGCAGGCGCTCGGCCGCCTGCTGCGCGAGCAGCCGCAGGCGGCGCACGGTCCGATCGAGGAAGCGCAACTCGCGCCGTATCTGGCGATGAGCTACGCGCCGGAGCCGGATCTGTTCATCCGCACCGGCGGCGAGCAGCGCGTCAGCAATTTCCTGCTGTGGCAGCTGGCGTATGCCGAGCTTTACTTCACCGAGACGCTGTGGCCGGACTTCAACGCGGCG
>JBDTMD010000141.1:0-5707 GCA_039934435.1 Burkholderiales bacterium | reverse complement strand
CGCGGTGCCGTTCACGCCGGTCAGCGGGCCGCGCCTGCTGGCCGCGGATGCGGCGGCGCGCGGCGCGCTCGCCGCGGCGGCGCTGGCCGCGGCGCGCGATTTTTCGTCGCTGCACGTGCTGTTCGCGCCGGAAAGCGAGGCGCGCGAACTGGAGGCGGCGGGCATGCTGCTGCGGCGCACGGTGCAGTTCCACTGGAGCAATGCCGGCTACGCCGACTTCGACGATTTTCTCGCGCGCCTGTCGCACCGGCGGCGCAAGACCATCCGCCAGGAGCGCCGCCGCGTGCGCGACGCCGGCGTGCACCTGCGCTGGCTGCGCGGCGCCGAGATCGGCGAGCGCGACTGGGCATTTTTCTACCGCTGCTACGCCAGCACCTATGCGCTGCACGGCATGCCCCCCTACCTGAATCTGGATTTCTTCCTGCGCGTCGGCGCGGCGATGCCGGAGCATTTCCTGCTCGTGCTCGCCGAGCGCCGCGGCGCGCCGCTGGCGGCAGCGCTTGACGTAATCACGGGCGACACGCTGTACGGCCGCTACTGGGGCGCGGTCGAGCACGTGCCGCTGCTGCACTTCGAGGCCTGCTACTACCAGGCGATCGACTACGCGATCGCCCACGGCCTAGCGCGCTTCGAGGGCGGCGCGCAGGGCGAGCACAAGCTGTTCCGGGGGCTGCTGCCGACCGAGACGCTGTCGGCGCACTGGCTGGCGCATCCGCGCTTCGCGCGCGCGGTCGAGGACTACCTGGAGCGCGAGGCACTCGGCATCGCGCGCTACGTGAACGAGCTCAACGAGCACACGCCCTTCAAAGTATCATCGGCGGCAAAGGAGGAGCCATGAGACTCAAAGACAAGGTTGCGCTGGTCACGGGCGGCGGCTCGGGATTCGGCGCCGGCATCGCGCAGCGCTTCGCCGACGAAGGCGCAAAAGTGCTGGTCAACGACATCAACGCCGAGGGCGGCGCGCGCGTCGCCAAGAAAATCGGCGGCGAGTTCGTGCAGGCGGATGTCGCCAAGGGCGCGGACTGGGCCAGGCTGGTGCAGGCGGCGACGGCGAAATTCGGCCGCCTCGACATCGTGGTCAACAATGCCGGCTGGACCCACCGCCGCAAGGCCTACGTCGAGGTCACCGAGGCCGAGTTCGACAAGGTGTACGCCATCAACGTGAAGAGCATCTACCTCTCGGCGCTGCACGCGCTGCCGGTGATGCGCAAGCAGGGCGGCGGCTGCTTCGTCAACATCGCCTCCACCGCCGGCCTGCGCCCGCGCCCGGGGCTCACGGTTTACAACAGCTCGAAAGGCGCGGTGATCCTGATGTCGAAGTCGATGGCCGCCGAGTTCGGCCCGGACAAGGTGCGCGTGAATTGCGTCAATCCGGTGTTCAGTCCCGAAACCGCGTTGTCGGCCGAATTCGCCGGCGGCGCGGTGACCGAGGAGGCGAAGAAGGCGTTCCTGGCGACGATACCGCTCGGGCGTTTCTCGACGCCGCTCGACGTCGCGAACGCCTGTCTTTACCTCGCCTCGGACGAGGCGGCGATGATTTCGGGGACTTGTATCGAGGTGGACGGCGCGCGCTGCGTCTAGCGCTTCACGCCACCCAGTAACGCCGCCACCTGAGGCTGGCGGCGCTTCGGCTGCTGCGAATCCGGCGCCGCGGGAACTTCATCGGCCACGCGCGGCGCGGGTTCGTAAGGCCGCGAGAAGATCGGGTCGCCGATCGGGCGCGGCACCTTGTGCTGCGGCGCGGACGGACGCGGCGAATCGCTGCGGCGCGGGCCGCGACGCCCGTCTCTGCTGGCGTTCCTGCTGACGAGCGTCGCCACCGTGCCGCCGTCGGGCTGGAAGCCCGGCACCAGCGTGCTGTCGAGCTTTCTCTTGATCAGGCGCTCGATCGCGGCAAGCGCCTCGAGGTCCGGGGGCGCAACCAGCGAGATCGCCTCGCCCGCCGTGCCGGCACGGCCGGTGCGGCCGATGCGGTGAATATAATCCTCGGGGGAATGCGGGATGTCGAAATTAATCACCTGCGGCAGGCCTTCGATGTCCAGGCCGCGCGAGGCGACGTCGGTCGCCACCAGCACCGCCGTCTTGCCGGCCTTGAAATTCTCCAGCGCCACCAGGCGCTCGGCCTGCGACTTGTCGCCGTGGATGGCGTCGGCCTGGATGTGGTCCTTGCGCAATTGGTGCGCGAGGCGGTTGGCGCCGATTCGCGTGCCGCAGAACACCAGCACCTGCTTCAGCTCGCGCGTCTGGATGAGGTAGGACAGCAGCTCGCGTTTCTTCTCGCGCGCCACCGGGTGCACCACGTGCGTCACCAGCTCCGCCACGGCGTTTCTCGCGGCCACCTGCACCTCGGCCGGATTCTTCAGCAGCGACTTCACCAGCCCGCGGATCTCGTCCGGGAAGGTGGCCGAGAACAGCAGGTTCTGCCGCACCGCCGGCAGCAGCGCGATGATGCGGCGGATATCGGGCAGGAATCCCATGTCGAGCATGCGATCGGCCTCGTCCAGCGTCAGGATGCCGACCTGGTTGAGCATCACGGTCTTGCTTTGCACGTGATCGAGCAGCCGCCCGGGCGTCGCCACCAGGATTTCCACGCCGCGGCGCAGCTGCAGGATCTGCGCGTTCATGTCGGCGCCGCCGTAGACCACGGCACTGCGCAGCGGCAGGTGCTTGCCGTAGTCGCGAAAGCTCTGCTCGACCTGGATCGCCAGCTCGCGCGTCGGTGTCAGCACCAGCACGCGCACCGCGTGGCGCGCGGGCGAGGCGCTGGTGCTCGCCTGCGGCGCGAGGCGCTGCAGGATGGGCAGCGCGAATGCCGCGGTCTTGCCGGTGCCGGTCTGCGCGCCCGCCATCAGGTCGCGGCCCGCGAGCACCAGCGGTATGGCCTGTTCCTGCACCGGTGTGGGCTGCTCGTAACCGAGATCGCGCACCGCCTGCAGCAGGGGCGCGATGAGGTCGAGCTGATCGAAGGAAGTAACTGCCAAGGGCGCGAATTATACTCCGTTCCCCCATGATCCTCCTGCGCAATCTCACTCTCACCCGCTGGCCGCACACGCTGTTGAGCGGCGTGTCGATGACGCTCGAGCGCGGCTGGCGCCTCGGACTGGTGGGCGCGAACGGCAGCGGCAAGACCAGCCTGCTTGCACTGCTCGCGGGCGAACTCGCGCCCGAAGCGGGCGATTGCGAGATCCAGCCCGGAATGCGCCTGGCGCGGGTCGAGCAGGAAGCGCCGGCGCTGGCGCGCGCGGTGCTCGATTACCTGCTCGACGCCGATACCGGACTGCGCGCGGCGGAACGCGAGATCGCCGCCGCCGAGGCGCACGGCGACGGCGAGGCAATCGCGCATGCCCACGAGCGCCACGAGCGCGCCGGCGGCTACACGGCGCGCGCACGCGCCGAGACGCTGCTCGCCGGCCTGGGCTTCGCGCCGGGCGACGCGGCGCGCGCCGTGCGCGAATTCTCGGGGGGCTTTCGCATGCGCCTGAACCTCGCGCGCGCGCTGATCGCGCCCTCGGACCTGCTGCTGCTCGACGAGCCGACCAACCACCTCGACCTCGACACCATCCTGTGGCTGGAGGGCTGGCTGCGCGCTTACGAAGGCACACTGATCGTCGTGTCGCACGACCGCGATTTTCTGGACCGCGTCTGCGACCACACGCTCGCCCTGCTGCCGGCGGAGAACGCCGGCGTGGCGCGCCTGTACGACGGCGGCTACTCGCAGTTCGAGAGTGCGCGCGCGCTCGAGCTCGAGCAGCAGTCGGCGGCGGCCACGCGCCAGGAGCGCGAGATCCGGCGCATCACCACGTTCGTCGAGCGCTTTCGCGCCAAGGCGACCAAGGCGCGCCAGGCGCAAAGCCGCCTCAAGCGCCTCGAGCGCATGGCGCGTGTCGCGCCGGTGGTGGCGGCCGACACTTACCGCTTCGAGTTCGAGGAACCCGAGCGCCAGCCCGAGCGCATCCTGGCGCTGCACGGGCTCGACGCCGGTTACCCGGAGCGCACGGTGCTCTCGGGAATCGAACTCGCGCTCACCAGCGCCGACCGCGTCGCCGTGATCGGCGCCAACGGCAGCGGCAAGACGACGCTGATGCGCCTGCTGGCCGGGGAGCTCGCGCCGCTCGCCGGCGAGCGCATCGCGGCGCGCGACATGCGGGTCGGCTACTTCGCCCAGCACCAGGTGGAGCTGCTGCGCGCCGAGGAGACGCCGCTCGGCATGCTGACGCGCCTTTACCGCCGCGAGCGCGAGCAGGCGCTGCGCGACTTCCTCGGCCGCTTCGGCTTCTCGGGCGAGCGCGCCGAGCGGCCGATCGGGCCGCTCTCGGGCGGCGAAAAATCGCGCCTGGCGCTCGCCGTGCTGGTCAAGCGCCGGCCGAACCTGCTGCTGCTGGACGAGCCCACCAACCACCTCGATCTCGAGATGCGGCGCTCGCTCGCCATGGCGCTGCAGAGCTACAGCGGCGCGCTGGTCATCGTGTCGCACGATCGGAGCCTGCTCGCCGCCTGCGCCGACCGCATCGTGGTGGTCGCCAACGGCCGCGTGCGCGAGTTCGACGGCGATCTCGACGATTACCGGCAGCTCAGGCTGAAAGAAGGTCGCGCGCGCGACGGCGATGCGCGCGTGTCCCGCAAGGACGAACGCCGCGCCGCGGCCGCCGTGCGCGACGGGCTGAAGCAGCGCCTGCGGCCGCTGGAAAAACAGCTCGCCACGATCGAGGCGCGCCTTGCGCAGCTGTCGCGGGAGATCGGCGAAATCCGCCAGGCGCTCGCCGATCCCGCGCTTTACGCGTTACCGGACAAGGAGCGTGTTGCCGAGCTCGGCCGCGCGGAAGCGCGCCTGGCGGAGGCGCTGGCGGGCGCCGAAGAAGACTGGCTGCATGCCTCGGCACGTCTCGAGGCGCTACGCGGCGAGGCGAGCTCGTAACTCGTTAGTTGAGCGTACGCCCCGAGCGTTCCTCGGCGGCGACCGGCTCGGCGCCCGGGAGCTTCAGCTCCATGTCCCAGCCGCTTTTCTTCACCGCCGCCTGCAGCAGTCGGCACACCGAGTGCAGCAGTACCGAGTCGAGCGTCAGCGTCACGCCCTGTCCTTCGGCCGGGTGCATGGCGAGCACCGGCTGGCCCTTGCGGTCGTGCCCGGTCTGGATGCGCCCCAGAAGCAGCGGCTCCTCGCCAAGCGGCATGTTGCGCGACTCGCTCTCATAGGCCTTGCTGAAGTCAGCCTTCTGTACCGCCTGCTGGTGCTCGATGCTGAGCAGCGCCTTGCGCGCCTCGGGATTGGCCTGGGTGCGGATGCGCGGGCTCGCCTCCTCGGCGAGCTTGACCAGCAGCGGCCAGAGCAGCTTCACGAAGCGGCGTGTGAGCCACATGCGCAGCTCGACGTCGTCGCTGGCCGCGATCAGCATCAGCAGGCGGTCCTGCTCCGCGTTGTAGTCGACTTTGAGCTGGTGCAGCTTCACTACGGCATGATAGCAACGCCGTGGCCGGACGGCGCCGGCTATCGCGCTTTACGGCGAGCTCGGCTTCGCGCCGCGCGGGCCTTACGCTTCGCCGGCGGCGCCGGGCGCGGTCTTTTTCGAGCTCGCGCTTTGAGCGCACCGATGCGCTCCATCAGCGCCGTCGTCGAGCGCTGGTGCTCGAACGGAATCGAATGCACGGCGCCGCCGCGCGCGAGCACCTCGGCGGCGACGACGATCTTCGCCGCCGGCCAGTCGCCGCC
>JBDTMD010000140.1:0-5742 GCA_039934435.1 Burkholderiales bacterium | reverse complement strand
TTCGTATCGGCGATCGACTCGAGCTGGCCGCGGGTGATTCGGTCTAACTGCGTCCCGCGAAGATAGGGATCGAGCCACCGGAGCTTTTCGACATCCCTTTTGTGGGTCGCCTTGCTCTCGGTTTCTCGAAGCCACCTGACAACTGCGTCGTTCCAGCTGCGGCTCGGTTTGCGGCCGAGCCGATCCTGCTCCCACAACTGCGCCTTCAGCTTGTCGTGATACTCCTGAGCCTTCTGACGATCGGAAGTCCCAGAGCTTTGCTGTAGTCGCTTTCCGTCGTGGGCAAATCGGACCCACCAGTACGGCGAGCCCTTGCGCCGGTAGAGTGACATGCATCGTTCTCCTTTCCGTCACCCTGCAGCGCCTGCCGGCCCAGAGGATAGAGCGAGCGAAGGTAGCCGACAAGGTCCTCCTCGATGAACACCCAGGCCTTGCCGGGCTTGGCGCCGGGGATCTCGCCGGCGCGCGCGCGTTCCTGCACGGTGACCGGGTGCAGGTTGAGCAATTCCGCCGCCTCGCGCACGTTGAGCGTTCTCACGCCGCGGCCTTCTTCCTGGGCAACTGGTGGATGCTGGCGGTGTTGATCCTGTCGTAGAGCGCCTGCACCTGGTCGCGCATGTCATGCAGCTGGCTCGTGACGCCATCGGACAGGAACAGCTCGCGCAGTGCCGTGTTCTCGCAGGTGAGCGACTCGATGCGCGCTTTTAGCTCGTGCTCGTTGTCAGTGAGCATCTGCACGCGCTGCGCCATCAGGTAGAAGTTATCGAGATCCTTGGGCTCAAAGCATGCGCCGGTCTTGACGTTGCGCAGGTAGGTTTGCTCGAGCGCCCTGCCTTGGTGGATCTTGACGTGCTCGTCCAACTCCCAATCGCGCCAGGCCTCCGCGGCCAGGCGGAAGCGCAGCGAGTCGGCGATCAGGCGCAATGCGAAGAACGCGGAGAACGGCACGCGGCGCCTATCAGTTTCCCAGTCCCAGACCGTGTTCTTTGCCACGCGCAGCAGGCGCGCCACGTCGGCGCGCGACAACTGCAGCACGTGCCGGCGCAGCTCGAAGAACCGTTCTCCGTCCGCCTGGGGAATCTGCATGTAGGGCTGCGACCAGGCGGCCACGTAGGCTGCGTGAGCAGCTGCGCCACCGACGCGATTGCCGCGCGGCCGGCCAGTCGCGAAGGCCGTGCTGCGCGCGTTCGCCGGCTTGCTACGCCTCGGGAATCCGCGCGAGCCGCGCAACTTCTTGCGCTGCCGCGCGCCTTGCGTATCCTTGCCGCCAGCCGGTTGCATCGTTCTCGGCAAGTCGCCCGCTGGATTACTCGCCGGTTCTCCAGCGGGCGGCGACTCCCCGCTCTTCAATCTCTCGCGCTTCATCGCGTCGCTCAAATCACGCCGCCGCCTGCAGCGGTTCGTAGTAGCCGGGCATCCAGCGCCCGGAGAGCGGGTCCGTTGTGCGGAAGTCACCGCGCCAGCGCCCAGGACTTCGTCGCATTCGATCGAGCAACACTTCGACGGCATCCGGGCCGTACTGCTCAGCCACGTACAGAAGCTCCCACCTGCCGTTGTGCCGAAGCACCGCGCCCCAGGTGTCGAAATCGATCTGCACCAGGTTGCGCGCCTTCGGCTTCTCCACCTCGGCACGCTCGAGACAGAACAGATCGAGCTTGGCGCGAAGGCCCTTCGACCAGTGCAGCTGAGAACGGCCGCGCATCGTGTCGAAGTAGTCAGCGAACACCGCGCCGGCTTCCTTGTCACCGTCCGCGTACCAGCGCAGCAAGGTGAACGGCGTAGCGCCGCCGAGACGTCGCGTTTGCTTCGTGTGACCCCTGGTCATTTCGTCGGACACGTTCCACCAGGCGCGCACGGTGCGCTTTGAGTCCGCGCTCGGCTCTTTGCCGTACTTGGCGACGTACTCGGCCGCGTAGTCGCCGCCGCGCACATCGAAGCCGTGCTCGTTCACGTCCTCGAGCCCCTGTCGCCGCACGGCATCAGCCCACAGCTCGCGCACCTTCCCCAGCTCATCGAGCATTCCCGGCTTCGCCAGGATCAGCATGTGCACATGCGGATGCGGACCGTTCTCGCCGAACGAAATCTCGCGCGCGGTGATCGAGCCGGCCGCGCCGGCTCTGTTCATGATCGCCTTGTAGGCACGCCAGGCCTTCATCTTGTTCTGCGCCGCGAGCAGTCCCTTCACCGCGTCGCGCGTCGGCATCGATCGATCGTGCCGGATCGTGAACGTCACGAGGTAGGTTTCGCCGCCGGATGACTTCCAGATCGTGAGCGCGTCGCGCAGCTTCACCTGGTCGCGCTCGGTCAGCTGCGGCGCGCACACCGGGCAGCCCCAGCGCGATTTGCACTTCGCGATGTTGTGGTAGAAGGCCCGGCGCTCGCCCTCGGCCTGGCGGATGTACACCGCGCCACCGATGACCGATCGGCAGCAATGCTCAACTGGCGTATTTCTGAGCAAGCCCTCGGCGGCGCGCTTCAATCGCCACCGTTCCCGACGCAATTCGCGGCGCCGGATCTCGTCCAGCTGCACCGTCTGACCCTGATCCGGCCTTAAGTTCATGATTTAACTGCCGGCCTTAAATTTTCCGAAAGTACCAAGGGGGTATGACGCGTGGGCGCGGGCGCGCATGCACACGTACGCGAGGGGCCAGCGCCCTCTGCCTCAGATACGTGGTTAACCATATCCAGGAGCCGGTTAACCACAAGGAACGCACTGCCTGCTGAGGTGAGCCTAGGTTTCGGGTCCAATGTCACCAGGGCCTTCCTGAATAAGGCTTGCCACGTACGTCGTGAGAAGGTCGGCCAAGCCGCACTGCGGGCTTCCAGACTCCTCAGCGCCTCGATCTGGTCGAACGTGACGAAGAAAGCGACCTTGTTCACCTGGGCGACGCCCTCGCCGGCCAGTCGATCGACGCGTACCAGAAGAGCCAGCTGATTGAAACGTACCCGCCGCCCTGGCCAAACACGCCAATCGTGATGCCCGGGAGAAAGTAGCAAACGCCGGCGCCATCGAGTGACAGACCGACATAGCCGCCTTCAACGGTCAGGCGGCGCACGCGCGATACCTCCACTGCAGCTCGAAGGTCCAGAACAACCACCCGAGCGCGAGACAGCCATTGTCCGAGTACACGTGCAGATCTACGCGGGGCAACACTTCGAGCACGTAGCTGCGCAGCTCGCGCCCTGGGCCGAGGTAAACGAAAACGAGCTTCATTGGAGCGCCATGGGCAGCTGGTCAGAGATCCCGCCGCGCCGCTCCTGGCGATGCAGGCCTGCCCGGTACGGGCGCACTTCGGCGTGGACGCCGAACAGCTCAAAAAATGCGAGCGCCGCGCTGGAAGCGTGATCGTCGCAATAGCACCGCGCCAGCTCGGCACGGTCCACCAGGCGGAAGCCATCGGTACCGTACCGCTCGATATAAGCGCGTGCGGATGGAACCCACAAGACGCAGACTTGGACTTGGAGCTTGTGAGTTTTCTTCTCCGCGCGCTCCAGGGCGCGGCGCGTTCGCCGGTTCATGTTCTTGCCTCGCTACATTTACATCGTTGTGAAGGGCCCTATCGATCGCGCGCGAGCTACCGCTGAGGGGTTGTCGGCGCAGATGCACTGTTGGCCTTCATGATCGCGATCGCGGCGAGCACGGCGACCACAAAGGCGACCGCAACACCAGCGCCGCCGCCACTCTTCAGCAAGTTCACTGGGAGGGGCGTCATGAAGTCGGCTCCGGCTCGAACGCGTGATTGCCGGCTTCGGCGCCGCTCTCGAGCGGTGCGTGCCGTTTGAGTTGGATCACGTCCGAATAGTGGGAGAGCATTACACCTGCAACGCTGTCGGCGTTAACGCTTTGACCGACAGCAAGGAGCTCCCAGCCGGTGAGCAACTTGAATATCACGAAGTTCTCTGCGAGCAGCGCAAACACTTCTTGCAGCGCTTTCTCGCTCTCGTCGCTGTACTTCGAAAGCAACCCGGAGTGCACCTCCAGCGGCCACAACTCCCTGAGGCGTTCCTCGTTTCGCTCCCATCTGGACATCAGGGCGTCGAGCAAAGAGTCTGGAATGTCCTTCGCCACAAAGAAACACTGCCGCTCTTCGACTTGCGGCACCGTGGCCATGCTTGCTATGCGGCCCGGTCTGGCTCTAGGCGAGTGATCGACTTCACCGCTCCGCGAGTACACCAGAGCGAGCTTCTCCGCGGGGACCTCCTGATCCTCGAAGTAGGCCGCGAGCTTACGGAGAAACTGAGCTGACGGGCGAAGCCGCTCAGACTCAAACTGTTTGATGTAGCTGACGGAAACGCCGGCCGCTTGGGCGAGCGCCGCTTGGGTCAACCCAAGAGCGCGGCGATGAAACGAAGCCGCACTCGGCGTGACGGTGACAGGCGGCAAGGTGAACCTCCTGGTATGGATGATCCACCGAATCGTATATCCAAGGATTGCCCAAAGTCAATCCCCCAGTATCGATGACCGGTACTAATCGGTTGACAGTCCCGCTCTATCGCCAGACCTGACGACGCTGACATCGGGCCGCCGGCGGCAGGCCTTCATCGCCATCGTCAGCGCTGGTCGACGTCGCGCGTCCTGCGCCCCTAAGGGGTGCCCTTGGACCTGCGAACTCGCTGAAGCTTTTCCGCGTGCTCATCCACTTCGGCGGCCGTGATCGATTGCCCCGCCTTCTTGTAGGAGTTGGCGCGGCTTAGCAGCGTGAAGAACAGATCGGCAATCTCCGTCGCGTAATGCTCCTTGGCCTTGTGATCGATCCCAAGGAGAAGCCAATCTGCGCGCACAAGAAGCGCGCTGCAGAGAAGGCGCAGTTCGCGCGCACCTGGTAGGACAGGCTTGCCCCCCAACCCCTTCTCGTACCGGGCAAGCATCGCAGGGGTCAATCCCTTTTTGTACTCCGGGGCATCGAATTCGGCAGTTAACCGGGCGAGCTCTTCGTAGTTAAGGCGTAGCTCCTCCCGGCGCTTCTTCATCCGCTCGGCAATCTTGTCCTCCGGCAGGTTTGTCCACACCCCGGACCCGCTGCCAGGAACTTGCAGTGCCTTCGGCTTCTCGCCTTTTTTCATCGTCCTCACCAAAGCGGCTCGCACCGCCGAGCGAGTCTATCACCTGAGGCTGACTCAACTCCCCATGGCGCCGCCCTGTCGGCGCGTCGGCCGAACGGCGCGATCGCCGGGCACGGCTGCGCCTGGCGACCGTGCTGCGCCGGCGCAGCGCCACACGGCCCGCCGTGCCCGCCGGCGGCCGTGTCTGCCGCGGCCGTGCCCGACGTGCCGTGTTTGCCGCGGCGAGCTCCGCACGGCGGCCGTGCTGCTCGAGCGACGGCCGCGCACGGCCGGCCAGCTCGAGCAGCCAGACACTGCACCGCTTGCTTGGCAGGGGAAAAGCCAATCGATCATCGTTGTCCGCGGCGATGGACTCCGGCGCCGGCGGCATCGTCATAGTCAGCGAGACGAGATCTGGCTGGCACCGCACCAGCTGGTCCTCATCATCGGTTTGGGCGATAGAGGCCTGGGCGGCCGCCATCGCTGGCAGCAGCGATGCCAGCTCGAGCAGGGCAGGGGGTGTAGCCGTTTTTGTACCAGCAACCGCTGCGATTGCACCGCAGTGACGCTGTTCTAGGCTTCAAAAGAGAGCGGCAGGCTCTGCAAGTGACTGATTAACTTCAACGCTACAAATCGGCCTGTTCTTATGAGTCCCCTGCTCTGACCAACTGAGCTACCGGCCCCCGTACGGCAGAAGGG
>JBDTMD010000139.1:0-5747 GCA_039934435.1 Burkholderiales bacterium | reverse complement strand
CCTGCGCCGCCGTGTTGGACAGGTCGTCCACCGGCAGGATGAGGACGTGATTCCTCACGCCGACGCGCTGGTTTTCGCGCTTGTAGCCCCAGAAGCTCGCTTTGGAAAGGTCCATGGTCACCACCGTTTGGTTTTCAGGTTCTGGACGTGCGTGTGCTCGCCTTTGGCGATCGGCGCCACCACCTTGCCGATGTCGACGCCGTACTTGATCACCGTGTCGCCGGGCTTGTAGTCCTTGAGGGCGAGCTTGTGGCCGATCGGGATGTCGCTCTTCGCGGCGATCCTGATCTCCTTGTCGTCCTCCATGATCCAGCCGGTGAGCTCCTGGCCCTTCTTTACGCCCTCGACGACGACCACGCCGACGCCGTCGCCCTCCTCGTGCACGACGAAATGAATCATTGCCATCTCCGTTACGTTCCCCCGCTATTCTATCGGCATGACCAATCGCCGGAGGTTCCTGCAGGCGCTCGCCGCCGCGGGTGTTTCGCGTGCGCTGCCGGGCTGCGCGCAGGGCGCGACACGCTTTACTTCCGACCCATTCGCCCTGGGCGTCGCCTCGGGCTATCCGCACCCCGGCGGCATGGTGCTGTGGACGCGGCTCGTGGGTGAGCTCGGTCCGGGTTCCGTTCCGGTTCGCTGGGAGATAGCCGCGGACGAGTCGATGCGCCAGATCGTCGGCGCGGGCAGCGTCGCGGCGCAGGCCGATTGGGCACATTCGGCGCGCGTCGAAGTCAAAGGGCTGGAACCCGACTGCTGGTACTGGTACCGGTTCATGGCCGGCGACGCCGTGAGCGCGATCGGCCGCACGCGCACGGCGCCGCGGCTGGATGCCGCGGTGGATCGGCTGCGCTTCGCCTTCGCCTCGTGCCAGCAGTACGAGCAGGGCTTCTTCGGCGCATACCGGCACATCGCCGCCGACGCGCCCGACCTGGTCGCGTTTCTGGGCGACTACATCTACGAGTCGTCCTGGGGCCGCGACCACGTGCGCAAGCACACGGGCGGCGAGCCTTACACGCTCGAGGACTACCGCGCGCGCTACGCGCTGTACAAGTCGGATGCCGACCTGCAGGCGGCGCACGCCGCCTGTCCGTGGATCGTCACCTGGGACGACCACGAGGTCGACAACGACTACGCCGACGACCGTCCCGCGGACGGCATGCCGAAGGAAGCGTTTCTTGCGCGTCGCGCGGCGGCGTATCGCGCCTATTACGAGCACATGCCGCTGCCCGAGCGCATGCGGCCGCGCGGGCCCGACATGCGGATCTACACCCAGCTTGGCTGGGGAGCGCTGGGGCGGTTCTTCGTGCTCGACGGCCGCCAGTACCGCTCGTGGCACGCGTGTCCGCGGCGCGGGCGCAGCGGCGGCTCGAACCTCGTGGATCCCGAGGAGTGTCGCGCGCTGTCCGATCCGGAGCGCTCGATGCTCGGACGCGCGCAGGAGCGCTGGCTGGAGAAAGCGCTGGCCGGATCGAGTGCGCGCTGGAACCTGCTCGCGCAGCAGACGCGCATGGCGCAGTTCGATCAGCAGCCCGGTCCCGGCCGGCGCGCGTGGACCGACGCCTGGGACGGCTATCCGGCGGCGCGCGCGCGCCTGCTCGGGTTCCTCGGCGAGCGGCGCATCGCCAATCCGGTCGTGCTGGGCGGCGATGCGCACCTGTTCAGCGTCGCCGACCTGAGGCGCGACTTCAACGATGCAGCCTCGCCGGTGGTGGCGAGCGAGTTCGTCGGCACCTCGATCACCTCGCAGGGCTGGCCGCAGCGGCGCATCGACGAGCTGCTGCCCGAGAACCCGCACGTGAAGCTGATGGACTCGCGCTTTCGCGGCTACGTGCGCGCGGAGGTGACGGCGCGGACGGCGCGCTTCGATCTGCGCGCGATGCAGACGGTGAAGGAGGCGAGCTCCAGCTGCTGGACGCACGCGACGTTCGCCGTGGAGGACGGTCGGCCGGGGCCGCAGCGCGCCTGATCTAGAGTCCGATCTTCGCCACCAGCGCCAGCAGACGATCACGCAGGCGCGCGCTGGTCAGCGGATACGTGTCGAGCCAGGTCCGCGTCGAAAATCCGGTGTCCTGGGCACGGATCTCCTCGGCCTCCCACTCGGCCGCGCCCAGATTGCCTTGGGCGACCAGCGCAGCGGCGAGATAAAGGCGCGACTCGATATCGCCCGCGTTACGCGACAACGCTTCCTGCAGGTTGATCCTCGCCTGCTCGAAATCGTCGACGAACAGATACGCGCGGCCGAGAAGCAGGTAGTAGAGATATCCGCCTTCGGGATTGAGCCGCAGCGCCGTGCGTAACAGCGGCACGGTCTTCTCCGGCTGCCCGATGTAGGTGTAGATGCCGCCCAGCAGTGCGTAGGCGTCCGCATAGGACGGGTTGAGCGCGATGGCCCGCTGCAGCGCCCGGATCGCCTGGTCGTGGCGCCGGCTGCGGGCGTGGACGAAACCGAGCACCCAGTGCACTTCCGGGATGTCCGGGTCGATTTGCCGCGCCGTCTCGGCGAGCTCCAGCGCCCGGCTGGTCACCGCTTCGCTCTGGGTCGCGGTGATGCGGCGGCGATCCATGACGTAGGCCATCGCGAGCCCCGCGTAGGCGCGGGCGAACTTCGGATCCAGCTCGATTGCCTTGGCATACCACGCGCGTGCCTCGACGTATTCCCCTTCCTGGCGCACGAGGAGCTGCGCCTGGCCGCGCAGGAAGTACTCGTACGCCTCAAGGCTGTTCGTATAGCGCTTGGCCACACGGCGCCGCTCGGCATCGCTGATCCGGGCGGGCAACTGCTCGATCAGGTTGCGGCTGATCTCGTTCTGGATCGCAAACAGGTCCCCGACCCGGCGTTCGAAGCGCTGGGACCAGAGCTGCTCGTTCGTACGCGCGTCCGTGAGGCGCACGTTGATGCGCAGGCTCGCCGTTTCCCGCTGCACGCTGCCGGAAACGAGGAAGCGGCCCGCGCGAGACGGGTCGTCGCCCGCGGGCGGGGCGGAAACGGTGATGATGCGCAGCCCAGGCAGGCGCGACAGGTCCGTCATCAGATCGCTGGTGATGCCGCCAGCGAGCCGCGCCTGGCTGGGGTCCTCGCCCAGCGTCTTGAACGGCAGAACGCTGACGGTGAGCACGGCCCCGCGACCTGCGGGCACGAAGGCGTCGGGCACCGGCACCGGCGCCGGCGCCGGCGCGGAAGACAGCGTTCCGAGCAGATAGGCGCCTGCCGCGCTCAGGGCAAGCGCCGTTCCTACGACCCACCAGGTCGCGCGCCAGCGTGGACGAGGCGGCGCCGGCGACATGCCGCTGCCGCCCACCGGCGCGATCAACCGGTAGCCGCGCTTGGAGATCGTCTCGATGTAGGTCGGCGCGCGCGGGTCGTCGCCGAGCGCCCGGCGCAGCTTGATGATGCTCTGTGTCAGCGCCTCGTCGCCGACGACCACATCCGGCCAAACAGCCGCCAGCAGCGCGTCCCGGGCGAACGCCTGGCCGGCGCGGCCGGCCAGCACCATCAGGACTTCCATGGCCTTCGGCTCGAGGCGCACCGTCTCGCCGCCCCGGCCAAGCTCGTTGGCCGTTGCATCGACCCACCATTCGCCAATCGTCAGTCTAGGCACCCGCGAAAGCCCTCGGCGGCTCCGCAACCCGTTGATCTCCCTGCGCGTTCTTTCCTTAGCAAAAGCATTGCTTTTCCGTCGGGCGACGGGCCGCGTCTGAATAGTAGACGTGGGGCCACCGATTCGCCATCACCGCACGAAAGGAAGTCTCGCCATGAAAAAAATCGCCGTTGCGCTGCTCGCGTTACTCGTCGCGCCATTGCTCGCCCCATCCCCTGTCCTGGCCCAGCAGAAGTACGTCGTCAAGCCGGTAGTCGAGAAGAAGCTGAAGTTACTGCCGCCCGGCCCGTGGTACTGGCGGATCGAGAACTTTCCGTCGCTGGCGCAGGCGCAGGCCGCCATCGGCACCGACCGCTGGAACCCGAACACTGTGAGCTACGACGCAGTTCCGGCGCTCGCCGCGGAGGTCGCGGGCAAGGCGTGGCTGTTTACGCTCGGGCCGAAAGGGAGTGCGACGCCCGGAGGAACCCTCGTCGCCGACATCGGTCCGGTGCCCGAGATCAAGGCTGCCGAGTACCTGCTGCGCATCAACCACGCAATCGGCGCGCCCGGCACTAAGACGCCGCTGCACTCGCACCCGGGCTCGGAGACCTTCTACGTCCTCAGCGGAAGGTTGGCACAGAAGACCCCCGAGGGCGTGCACCACGTCGAAGCCGGCCAGTACATGCTGGGTCACGGCGCCGACTTGCCGATGGAGGTCTCCAGCAGCGGCACGACCGACCTCGACGCGCTGGTGATGTTCGTGGTGGACGCGGCGCGGTCGTTCTCGACGCCGGCGAAGCTGCCGTAGGAGCGGACCGCCGTCGGCCTTCGATCAGGGCTCTAGCTTCTCGAGCACTAGCCGCCGAAAAGCGGTACGAGCCGACTTCTGTCAGCTCCGCTGGCACCTGCGGCTCGTCGCATTGGCTACCTCCTCTACCTGACCGCGCGCTTCCTAAGCGCATTGGTACTGCACAATCGCGCAAATTACGGCTTCGCCTTTGCCAGCCGCTCGCACTCCGCCTCGTATTCCTTCACCAGTACCGCGAGCGCTTCGTGAAACGCGTTCTGGTGGGTGAGCAGCGGCTCCATCGTCTTCGCCAGTTTCTTCTGCTTCATCTCGCCGTCGAGCAGCAGCCAGAACTCGGTGAGCTTCTCGATGTTCGCCTTGGCGTAGTGGTCCATTTCCTTGAGCTGCGTGATGATGTCCTTCGACCTCTCCAGCTTGGTTTTCTCGCCTGACTGATCGGTCATGGGGGCCTCCTTATCTGGATTTCCTAAGTCTGCGCCAAACGCCGTCGAACAACAGGAACGGAATATAGACAAGCAACAGGACGGCGTATGCCCAGATAACCGGTGCGGCGAGGATGTTGCCGATCACCTTCAAGCCGTCGAGTTTCTGCCATAACCCGACGGCGACGAGCAGAATTCCCACCAAACCGGGAAGCGCAAATCGCTGCAGGATGGGTGAAACCGCGAACGGCGCGCTGAGCAGGCCTTTGGTTCGTGCGGATACAGATTAACGTTCCCAGTATTAGGCGCGCGCTGACAAACCCGTGCACGGTGCGGTGCTTCCGCGTGGGGCGTGCTGTTAGAGGGCAGCGGTTATCGGTATGCGTCACGGCGATGGCGGACAGCGATGACATCGACCAGGCGGTCTCGGTCAGCAATGCGGTACACCACACGCCATTCGCCCACGCGGATACGCCAGAGGTCGTTTGCACCTTCCAGCTTCACGACGCCGGACGGACGTGGATTCGCCACTAGCGCCTCGATCTGCTTGAGGATGCGCCGGGCAACTTGGGGATCAAGATTCTGCAGCTCTTTACGCGCCGATCGCGCAAAGACAACGGTGTAGTCAGCCACGCGCCTTACGCTTGGCGCGGGCTTCGACAAGGCGTTTTACGGTTGCGAGGGATTCGCGACGATCACCACGCCTAGTGTGGGCCAGGTAGGCGTCGTAGAGGTCCTCCCAGAGACGCTTGTGCTTCTTGAGATCGATGAGGACAGCCTTTTGACGGCCCTTTCTGTCCCGCAAGAACTCGATTCCTGGCATGTTCATGGGCAATCCCTCATCAATAGACGCCAGTATAGCGCCACGCAATTTCCTGCCCTCTAACGAGCGTGTAGAAAAAGCTCTTTGCAGAAGCATTCCACCGCCGTGATTGA
>JBDTMD010000138.1:0-5752 GCA_039934435.1 Burkholderiales bacterium | reverse complement strand
AGGCGGCGATCACGCCGCGCAGCGCGGCGTTCGCGTTCTCCGCCACCCCCGAAAACATTGACGACCTGGCGCTGGTGGCGGCGGTGTGCAAAGCGCGTGGCCTGCCGGTGATCGTGGACGCGGCGGCGCAGCTGCCGCCGAAGCGCAACCTGCGCCGTTTCTTCGAGCTGGGCGCCGACCTGGTGGCGTTTTCCGGCGGCAAGGCGATCGGCGGGCCGCAGGCGTCAGGCATCCTGGCGGGGCGCCGCGACCTGGTCGGCGCGGCCCTGCTGCAGCAGCTCGACATGGATGTCTCGCCGCTCACCTGGGCGCCGCCGGATCTGATTGACCGTGCGGCGCTCACCGGCGTGCCGCATCACGGCCTGGGGCGCGGGTTCAAGGTCGGCAAGGAGGAGATCGTCGGTCTGCTCACCGCGCTCGAGCGTTTCGCGGCGGACGACGACGAGGCCGCCAACCGCGACCTGGAGCAACGCCTGGGGCGCATTGCAGCGCAGCTCAGCACGGCGTCGGGCTTGAGCGCTCGCGTGTTGCCCGCGCGCGAGGCAGGCCGCGTGCCGCATCTTCACCTGCAGATCGACGCGGCGATCGCCGGGGCCGATGCGTTCGCGCTGAGCCGGCGCCTGCAGGAAGGCGACCCGCCGGTTCATCTGTCCGAGCGGCTCGCGACGCAGAACATCCTGATCGTGGATCTGCAGGCGCTGCCGCCGGAAGACGATGCGACCGTCGTGGCGGCATTGCGTCGTGTGTTATGACCGAAACCAGCAGGAGGACGTATGCGGATCATCGCCCAGCCACTCAGTGCCGAAGCGTTCGCGCCGTATGGTGACGTGCTGGCTGCGCCGACGGAGCCCGGGCGCAACTACTTCGAGAACGGATTGAAGAGCGGCCGCGCCGGCGCCTGGCCGAGCCTGGCAGTCACGCGCACCCGGCCACTGGCCGCGCTCCCGCTGCAGGCGACGATGCTGGAACGCCACCAGTTTTCCTCGCAAAGCTTCATGCCGCTGGATGTTTCGCGATGGCTGGTCGTGGTGGCGCCGTCGGGGGCGCAGGGCGGTCCCGATCCGTCTCGCGCCATCGCCTTCGTTGCAGGCCCCGGGCAAGGCGTGACGTATCACATGGGAACCTGGCATCACGGGCTCACGGCGCTCGATCGCCCCGCCTGCTTCGCGGTGTTCATGTGGCGCGATGGCACCAGCACCGACGAGGAGTTTCGGCAGCTCGCGGCCCCCTTTACGGTCCAGGTTCCGGCCTGAGGGGTCGACGCCATGACGACGAAACTCGTGCGCCAACGCTCCAAGAGCGCCAAATACGATCGCGACCTTGTCGGTTACGGCGCCAACCCGCCCGATCCGCGTTGGCCGAACGGTGCGCGGCTCGCGGTCAATTTCGTGATGAATTACGAGGAAGGTTCGGAGCCTTCGGTGCAGGACGGCGAAGGCTATAGCGAGACCGGACTGACCGAGACGCACAACATCGGGCGGGGGGTGAAAGGGCGCGATCTCGCTGCAGAGGGCATGTTCGAGTACGGCAGTCGCGTGGGGTTCTGGCGCCTGATGCGGCTGTTTCAGGAGCGCAAGCTGCCGATGACGGTGTTCGGCTGCGCACTCGCGCTCGAGCGCAATCGGCTGGCGGCGGACGCGATCCGGCGGTCCGGCTTCGATGTCTGCAGTCACGGCTGGCGCTGGATCAAGCACTTCGAGCTTTCGCGCAAGGAAGAACGCGAGCACATCAGGAAAGCCGTTCGATCATTCGAGAAGACCCTTGGCGAGCGACCGCTCGGCTGGTACTGCCGGTACGGCCCGAGCGTGAATACGCGCGAGCTGCTGGTCGAGGAAGGCGGCTTCCTGTACGACTCCGATACCTACAATGACGAGCTGCCGTATTGGCGAACGGTCAAGGGCAGGCCGCACCTCGTCGTGCCCTATTCGCTCACTCACAATGATGGCAAGTTCGCAGCCTGGATCAGTACCGCGGACCAGTGGTTCGCGTTCGTCAGGGATGCGTTCGACATGCTCTACCGTGAAGGCGCCAGGCAACCGAAAATGATGTCGGTCGGCCTGCATATGCGCATGATCGGTCATCCGGCGCGCGCCGCGGGTCTGGAGCGGCTGCTCGACCATGTCATGAAGCACGACGGCGTCTGGATTGCGCGACGCCTGGACATCGCGCGGCACTGGATCAAGACCCATCCGTATCCAGGGAAGGGCCTGAACGAGTAGCGCGCGAGCAACCAGCGTGGTCCAAACGGAGCAGGATGGGTGCGCCTACTCGCGCAGCTTGCGCGCCTCCTTCGCCATCGGGCGGTTCACGCTCGCATCCAGCCAGGCCTTGAACTTCGGGAACTTCTCCAGCAGCGGGAACTTGTTGAACCACATCGCATAGCCCACGCTCGCCACCATGAGGTCGGCCATGCCCCATTCCTTGCCGCTGAAGTACCCGTTCTTTGCGATGTAGTCCTCCAGCACCTGCATCTTCGGCAGGATTTCCTGCTCGGCCTGCGCCGCGGCCTTCTCGTCGCGCTTCTCCGGCGGCAGCGTGTGGCGGTGCCGCTGCAGGGTGATCATCTGCGGCTCCACGTCGTTCGCTATATAGAACGCCCACTGCAGCATGCGCGCCTTGCCGGCCGCATCCTTTGGCCACAACGGGCTCTTGTACTTCTCGGCCAGGTAGAGGTTGATTGCCGCCGATTCCCACAAGACGAGGCCGTCGTCGTCGATGGTCGGCACGCGCTTGTTGGGATTGAGCGCCGCGTACCAGGGCTCCTTGCAGGTCGCGCCCTCGACGTTGATGGTGACGTTCACGTGCTCGTAGGGAATGTTCGATTCCTTGCACAGCCACGCCACGCGAAAGGCGCGCGAGCGGAACTGGCCGTAGAGTTTCAGCATTTGTTCTCCCGTTGGATTGATTGACAAAGGCATTGTGCGAAGGGAGACTCCCCCGAGTCAACGCCGGTTCGAGGAGCGCAATGAGCAAGCCCAAACCGCACCTGGAGTTCGTGGGAGTCGACCTGAAGGCCGGCTGGGTATCGCCGGGAACGAACTATCCGCCCGGCTTCACGCAGAAGGTCCTCGCCTCGGATATAGACGAGAAAGCGAAGCGGGGCAGCCGCACGCGGCTGCTGAAGCTCGAGCCCGGCGCCTATTCCACGGAGCCTTTCGTGCACGACCACTGGGAAGAAGTGTTCCTGATCCAGGGCGACCTGGTAGTCGGCAACGACGCCAAGGGGCAGGGCGGCAAGTCCTCGCAGGCCTTTACCTACGCCTGCCGACCGCCGGGCGTGCACCACGGCCCGTTCGCCAGCAAGGGCGGCTGCCTGCTCTACGAAATCCACTACTACGAAACCAGCGGAAAGCCGAAGTAGGAGGGCGCCATGCTGAAGACCGGAGCCGAGCATCTGAAGTCCTTGCGCGACGGGCGCGTGGTCTACATCGGCGGTGAGAAAGTCGACGACGTCACCACGCACCCGGCGTTCCGCAACGCCGCGCGCTCAATGGCGGCGATCTACGACCTGAAGGCGTCGAAGCCCGAATACAGCGTCACCGAAAGGGGCGACAAGTTCAGCGCCTACTTCCTGCGCGCGAAGACCAGGGAGGATCTCGAGAAGCGCATGACCCTGCACCGTGCCATCGCGGACATGAGCCACGGGCTCCTGGGCCGCTCGCCCGACCACGTCTCGAGCTTTGTCACCGGCATGGCGATGAACCCGATGGTGTTCGGCAAGTACGCCGACAACCTCACGCGCTACTACGAGCACATGAGGAAAGAAGACGTCTACGGTGTGTACGCGGTGATCCCGCCGCAGGCGGCGCGTAACCCCGAGTTCTACGTGCGCCAGAACATCCCCATTCCCACGCTCCGGGTGGTGCGCGAGGACGACGACGGGGTCGTGATCTCGGGCATGAAGATGCTCGCCACCGGCGCCGTATTCGCCAACGAGATCTGGATCGGCAACCTGATCCCGCTGGCGCCGAACCAGCTCGCCGAGTCGATCACCTGCGCCATCGCCGTCAACGCGCCGGGCGTGACGCTTTGGTCGCGCAAGCCCTTCGAGATGCACGCGCCGAACGAGTTCGACAACCCGCTCACCTGGCGTTTCGACGAGACCGATTCGATGGTGATGTGCGAGAGCGTGAAGGTGCCCTGGGAACGCGTCTTCGTGCACAACGATGCGGTGCTGGCGCGCGACATCTACATCAAGACGCCGGGGCATTGCTACGGCAATCACCAGTCGAACGTGCGCTTCCATTCCAAGATGCAGCTGATCGTCGGCCTCGCCAGCAAGATCGCGCAGGCCTCGGGTGCCAACGAGGTGCCGGCGGTGCGCGAGGTGCTGGGGCGCTTCGCGGCGCTGGAAGCGGCGCTCGGCGGCATGATCGCCGGCCAGATCCAGGACGCCGAGGACTGGCCCAGGGGCTGGAAAACCTTCAACCGGCGCTACATGTACGCGGCGCTCAACTGGTGCACCGAGAGCCACTCGCAGATCATCGATGCGCTGCGGGAACTATGCGGCGGCGCCATCTTCCAGATGCCCGCCGACATCACCGTGATGCACGACCCGAAGCTGAAGGAGCAGTTCGAGACCTTCTGGCAGACGCCGCAGCTCGGCGCGGTCGAGCGCATGAAGCTCTACAAGCTCGCCTGGGACCTGATCGGCTCGGAGTTCGCCGGCCGCCACCTTCAATACGAGAAGTTCTACGCCGGGGCGTCGTTCATCGTGCGCAACCACAATTTCCGCGAAGCGCCCTGGGACCACTACCACAAGGTGGTCGAGGACCTGATGGCAAGCTACGACGTGCCGACAGCCAAGGGGGCGCGCAAGGTCGCCTGAGGGCTATGCCTTGCACCAGTCGGCGATGATCTTCTCGTAGATCTCGACCGACTGGCGGATGCGCTCCATGCTGCAGTACTCGTCGGTCTGGTGCGCCATCTGCGGCTCGCCCGGCCCGAGCACGACCGTGGGCACGTCGCCGTAGACCTTGCGCAGATTGGCGGCGTCCGTCATATAGGTCGCCGTGCGCACCTCCGGCTTGGCGGCGAGGAACGGCGTGCAGATCTCGAACACCCGCTGCATCCATTCGGCTTCCGGCGCAGTCCACACCGCGGCCAGGTCCGAAAACGTGTCGATCTGCACGTCCTCGCCCATCGCGGCGCGCAGGCGCTCGAGGAGCGCCGCGTGGTCCATGCCGGGCAGCGTGCGCACGTCGACGCCGATGCGCGCCGCGTCCGGCACCAGGTTGACCCCGGAGCCGCCCTCGAACGTGCCGACGCTGAGCGTCGCCACGCCCATCACCGGGTGCGGCGCCTGCTTGAAGTCGAACGACTCGAGCTGGCTGACGGCGCGCGCCGCCTTGTAGATCGCGTTCTCGCCGAGCTCGGGCATTGAGCCGTGCGCCGAAACGCCGCGGAAGTCGGCGTGGAACTTAAGGGAGCCTTTGTGACCCACGTAAGGGTGGTTGGAGGTGGGTTCGCCGACCACCATGGCGCCCGCCTTGCCCATCAACTTGGGCAGCTCGGCAAGATGCCGCGAGCCGATGCAACCGTTCTCCTCGGATGCGGTAAGCACCAGCACGATGCCGGGGGTACCGTGCAGCTTCTTCGAAAAGGCGTGCGCCGCGAGCAGGATCGCCGCCACGCCTGACTTCATGTCGGAGGTGCCGCGCCCGTACAGCCGGTCGCCGTCGGTTTCGCCGGCGAACGGGTCGCGCGACCAGGCGCGGCTGCCGAGCGGAACGACGTCCAGGTGCCCGGTCAG
>JBDTMD010000137.1:0-5763 GCA_039934435.1 Burkholderiales bacterium | reverse complement strand
CGCGTACGCGCCCTGCCATCACCACGGTGCGGTCGGACCGATGGCCGGCATCATCAGTCCGTCGATGCCGCTGTGGATCGTCGAGAACGCCGCCAACGGCGCGCGCGCCTACAGCAATTTCAACGAAGGCCTGGGCAAGGCGCTGCGCTTCGGCGCCTACGGCCCGGAGGTACTGACGCGCCTGGCGTGGATGCAGAAAGTGCTTGCGCCCGCGCTCGCCAGGGCGCTCGAGGCGCTGGGCGGCATCGAGCTGAAGCCGCTGGTGGCGCAGGCGCTGATCATGGGCGACGAGGTGCACAACCGCAACGCGGCGGCCAGTTCGCTCCTGCTGCGCCGCCTGGCCCCGGCGCTGGCGCGCGCCAAACTGCCTGCAGATGACCTGGCGCAGGTGCTCGAGTTCATCGCCGGCAACGAGCACTTCTTCCTCAACATCTCGATGGCGCTGTGCAAGGTATCGCTCGATGCCGCGCACGGCGTCGCCGGCTCGAGCCTGGTGACGGCGATGTCGCGCAATGGCGTCGAGTTCGGCATCCGCGTGAGCGGCCTGGGTGCGCGCTGGTTCACGGCGCCCGCGGGGGCGATCGACGGACTGTACTTCGCGGGCTACGGCCCCGCCGACGCGGCGAAGGATCTGGGCGACAGCTCGATCACCGAGACCGCGGGATTCGGCGGCTTCTCGATGGCCGCGGCGCCGGCGATCGTCAAGTTCGTCGGCGGCACGCCCGATGACGCGACGGCGAATTCGATGCGCATGCGCCACATCACGCTCGGCGAATCGAACGTGTTCCAGCTGCCGGCGCTCGACTTTCGCGGCGTGCCCTGCGGCATCGACCTGCGCAAGGTGGTCGATACCGGCATCGAGCCGGTGATCAACACCGGCATCGCGCACCGCGAGGCCGGCATCGGCCAGATCGGCGCCGGGCTGACGCGCGCGCCGCTCGCCTGCTTCACGCAGGCGCTTGCCGCGCTGGCGACGGAGGTGCAGTCATGACGAAACAGGGCAAGCTCGCAGTAGTCGCCGTCGGCGGCAACGCTTTGATCCGCGACGAGCAGCACCGCACCATCGCCGACCAGTACGACACCGCCGCCGAGACGGTGCGCTACGTGGTCGACATGCTGGAGGCGGGCTGGCGCGTCGTTTTCACTCACGGCAGCGGTCCGCAGATGGGGTTCATCCTGCGCCGCTCGGAGCTCGCGCTGCACGAGGTGATCCCGGTGCCGATGGACTACGCCGGCGCCGACTTGCAGGGCGCTCTCGGCTATATGTTCGTAAGAGCGCTGCGCAACGAATTCCACCGCCGCGGCCTGAAGCGCGAAGCGGCCGCGGTGGTGACGCAGGTCCTGGTGGACCAGGACGATCCCGGCTTTCGCAATCCGACCAAGCCGATCGGCTCGCCGATGGACGAGGCGACGGCGAAGAAGCGCGCCGCCGACCTCGGCTGGCACGTGAAGGAGGATCCGGGTCGCGGCTGGCGCCGCGTGGTGCCCTCGCCAAAGCCGAAAGCCATCGTCGATCTGGAAGTGATCCGCCACCTGGTCGGCGAAGGCTACGTGGTGGTTGCCTGCGGCGGCGGCGGCATTCCGGTGATGCGCGACGCGAAAGGCGACCTGCGCGGCCTCGAGGCGGTGATCGACAAGGACACCGCCGCGAGCCTGCTCGCGCGCGAGCTCGGCGCCGATCGCCTGGTGGTCGCGACCGGCGTCGAACGCGTCGCGCTCGACTACGGCAAGCCGACGCAGCGCTGGCTCGATCGCCTGACGCTTGCCGAGGCGAAGAAGCTCTACGCCGCGGACCAGTTCGACAAAGGCAGCATGGGCCCGAAGATCGCCGCGGTGATCGACTTCCTCGAAGGCGGCGGCGCCGAGGGCATCATCACCGACCCGCCGCACCTCGCGCCGGCCCTTGCCGGAACCGCGGGTACGCGTATCGTGCCTGCATGATCACGTCACGCTAAGGAGAATCAGGATGCCGGGAAAAGCGAAGTACCTCTTCATCGCCAGCATGGACGTCGCGCCGGAAAAAGAGGCGCTGTTCAACGAGGTCTACGACAAGGAGCACATTCCGGAGCTGCTCAAAGTGCCCGGGGTGCTCTCGGTGCGCCGCGCCGTGACCGTGCCGCTCACCATGTCGATCGGCGGCGAGAACAAGACCATCGTCGCCGAAGGCGAGCCGCGCTACAGCGCCTACTACGAGCTGGAGAGCGCCGAGGTGCTGACGAGCGACGCCTGGGCGAAGGCGGTCGAGATGGGGCGCTGGCCTTCGCAGGTGCGCCCGCACACGCGCAACCGGCGCCACGTGCTGCGCAAGCTGACCTAGACCCCAGACGTAACCGACTAGTTGATCGTCGCGCCGGTCTCGCGCACGACGCGGCCCCACTTCTCGTGCTCGGCGCGCATGAAGGCGCCGAATTCCTGCGGGCCGAGGTAACTCGGCGCGATGCCGGCGTTGCGCAGTTGCTGCACCATTTCGGGATCCTGCAGCGCCTTGCCGATTTCGGCGGAAAGTCGCTGCACGATCGCCGCCGGCGTACCGGCGGGCGCGAGCATGCACAGCCAGAGCGTGGCCTCGAATCCCGGAACGCCAGCCTCGGCGATCGTCGGTACCTCCGGCAGGTCCGGCCAGCGCGCCGTTCCGGTCACGCCGAGCGCGCGCAAGCGGCCCGAGCGCACATGGTTGATGACGTTCGGAACGCCCGCGAAGTGGATGCTGACGCGCCCACCAAGCAGGTCCTGCATCGCGCCGCTGCTGCCTTTGTAGGGCACGTGATTGATGTCGATTCCCGCCATGGTGGCGAACAACGCCGTCACCAGGTGCTGCGCGCTGCCGTTGCCCGAGCTCGCGTAGTCGAGCTTGCCCGGCTGCGCCTTGGCCGCGGCGATCAGCTCGCGCACCGAACTCACCGGCAGGTCCTTGTGCACCACCAGGATGTAGGGTCCCGAGGCGATCAGCGCCACGGGCGCGAAGGACTTCAGCGCGTCGTACTGCAATGTCTTGTAGAGCCAGGAGCTGATGACGTGTGGCGTTGCGGTGAACAGGAGCGTGTAGCCGTCGGGCTCCGACTTGGCGACCGCGTCCGCGCCGATGGTGCCGCCGGCGCCCGGGCGATTCTCGACGAAGAAATTGCCGTTCAACTGGGCGCTGAGGTGCGGCGCGAGGATGCGCGCCGGCACGTCGGCAAAACCGCCCGAGGACAGCGGCACCACGATGCGCACCGGCTTTGCGGGCCAGGATTGCGCCGCCGCGTGCATCGAGCACAGCAAGACGGCGAGGAACGCGACGCTTCGGGTCATCCGCGATACTCCGGTTCGGGTTGGGTGAAGAACGCGTGCAGCAGGTGGTACACGGTCAGGTAGTTCTTCTGCTGGAAGCTGGCGTGCGAGATGCCGGCCATCACCGAGAACTGCTTGTCGGGGTTGGGCAGGCGCTTGAAGAACTCGAACAGGTCGTCGACGCCAGCTATTCCATCGTACTGCCCGCGCAGCACGAGCGTCGGCACCGTGAGCTTCGCCGGGTCGACGAGCGGCAGCTTCGAGCACATGTCGACGTAGGTACCGGTCGGCACGGAGTCGTCCAGCGCCAGGATGGCGTCGGCGAACGCTTCGATGGTCGCCGCGTCTGCGGTGCCGGGGTGGTCGCGCGCGAAGATGCTGCGCACGAACGCGCGGTCGATCGGCCGGCGGTTCCTGGCCTGGAAATCCGGGAGTTTCTTCTTGCGCTCGGCAAGGGTCGGGCTGCCTTCGCCCGTCCACACGAAGGCGTCGAGCGCAAGGCGCGCGACGCGCTCGGGATGGCGCTCGGCAAACACCGCGGCCTTCAGCGCGCCGGAACTGATGCCGTAGAGCAGCAGCCGACTGGCACCGCTCGCGCGCAGCAAATAGTCGCTGCCGGCGACCAGATCGTCGGCGCCGTTGGCGATGTCGAAGTTGATCGGACGCGACTTGTCGGAGCGGCCGTAGCCCTCGTTGTCCAGGCACCAGGTGTCGAAGCCGCGCGCGGCGAACCACTCCATGACGGAGGAATGCGGCCGGCCCGGCACCTGCAGGTCGAATGTCGGCTGCGAGGCCATGGACGAGCCGTGCACGAACAGGATTGTGCCGCGCGGCGGCGTTGCGGCGACGGCCGCCTTGCGCCACAGAAACAGTTTTATGCCGCCCTGTTTCTCGGTCCAGTGCTCGGCGCCTTGCATGGCGCGCAAGTCTACCTCGCCGCGGACGCTATGCATCCACCGCGCTATGGGGCAGACTGTGCTCGTGCCGGCACCGCTCTGCGGCACCCATTCTGGAGACACCCTCATGCAGCAAGCTCGCCTCTGGCCGGGCAAACCGTACCCGTTGGGCGCGACCTGGGACGGCTCCGGCACCAATTTCGCGTTGTTCTCCGCGCACGCGGAGAAAGTCGAGCTGTGCCTGTTTGACGAGCGCGGTGAGAAGGAAGAGGCGCGCATTGCGCTGCCTGAATACACCCACGAGGTCTGGCACGGCTACCTGCCGGACGCGCGCCCCGGCCAGCTCTACGGTTATCGCGTTCATGGCCCGTATGAGCCGCAGGCCGGGCATCGCTTCAACCATCACAAGCTGCTGATCGACCCGTATGCCAAGTCTCTGATCGGAGCGATCAAGTGGGAAGACGCGCTGTTCGGCTACCGGGTGGGCGATGAAAAGGAAGACCTGTCGTTCGACGATCGCGATAGCGCGCCGTTCATGCCCAAGTGCAGGGTCATCGAATCCGCCTTCACCTGGGGCAAGGACCGGCCCGGGCAGCGCCCTTGGCACGAAGCCATCATCTATGAAATGCACGTCAAGGGCTTCACCATGCGTCACGCCGGCGTGCCGCAGGCGCAGCGCGGCACGTTCGGCGGATTGTCGAGCCCGGCGATCGTGGATTACCTGAGCAAGCTCGGCGTCACCGCGGTCGAGCTGCTGCCGGTGCACGCGTTTCTGCACGACCGCCACCTCGAGGAGCGCGGGCTGCGCAACTACTGGGGCTACAACACCATCGGCTTTTTCGCCCCGCACCCGGAGTACCTGGGCAAAGGCGGCCTCGGCGAGGTCAAGACCTTCGTGCAGCGCATGCACGATGCCGGCATCGAGGTGATCCTCGACGTGGTCTACAACCACACGGCCGAAGGCAGCCACATGGGTCCGACGCTCTCGTTTCGCGGCATCGACAACAAGACCTACTACTACCTGATGGAAGATCAGCGCTACTACAACGATTTCACCGGCACCGGCAACGCGCTCGAGTTGCGCCACCCGTACGTGCTGCGCATGGTCACCGACTCGCTGCGCTACTGGGTCGAAGAAATGCGCGTCGACGGCTTTCGCTTCGACCTGGCGTCCGCGCTCGCTCGCGTCGAGGGGCCATTCGACGAGCACGCCAGCTTTTTGGACGCCATCGCACAGGATCCGGTGCTCGCTTCGGTGAAGCTGATCGCCGAGCCTTGGGATACGGGCCTCGGCGGATACCAGGTCGGCAATTTCCCGCCCGGCTGGGCTGAGTGGAACGGCAAGTACCGCGACACCCTGCGCAAGTACTGGAAAGGCGATAACGGCCAGCTTGCCGAGCTTGCCTCGCGGCTCTCGGGTTCGGCCGACATCTACCGCCGCCGCGGGCGGCGTCCCTGGGCGAGCGTCAACTTCATCACCGCGCATGACGGCTTCACGCTGCGCGATCTCGTCAGTTACAACGAAAAGCACAACAACGCGAACAAGGAAGACGGCCGCGACGGGTCGGATGCCAACGACAGCTGGAACTGCGGCGCC
>JBDTMD010000136.1:0-5776 GCA_039934435.1 Burkholderiales bacterium | reverse complement strand
GGCGCGCATGGAGGCGCACGACGGCCGCTTCGAGGTGCTCGACACGGCCGCCGACGACGTCTGCCTGATCAGCTTCACCTCCGGCACCACCGGCGTGCCCAAGGGCACCATGCACTTCCACCGCGACGTGCTGGCCATCTGCGACTGCTTTCCGCGTTCGACGCTGGAGTCGCAGGCCGACGACGTCTTCATCGGCACGCCGCCGCTGGCCTTCACCTTCGGCCTGGGCGGCCTGCTGCTGTTTCCGATGCGGGTGGGCGCGTGCGGCGTGCTGCTCGAAAAGCTCACGCCCGAAACGCTGCTGGCCGCGATCGAAAAATACAAGGCCACGGTGTGCTTCACCGCGCCGACGTTCTACCGCCAGATGGCGCCGCTGGCGGCCAACTACGACCTGGCCAGCCTGCGCAAGAGCGTCTCGGCCGGCGAGGCGCTGCCGCTGGCCACGCGCGACAGCTGGCAGGCGGCCACCGGCCTGGCCATGATCGACGGCATCGGCGCCACCGAGCTGCTGCACATCTTCATTTCGGCGGCCGGCGCGCAGATCCGCCGCGGCGCCACCGGCAAGCCGATCCCCGGCTACCAGGCCTGCATCCTCGACGCCGACGGCAAGCCGGTTGGCCCGGGCGTGGTCGGGCGGCTCGCCGTCAAGGGGCCGACCGGCTGCCGCTACCTCGACGACCCGCGCCAGAACGACTACGTGCTGGACGGCTGGAACCTGACCGGCGACGCCTACGAGATGGACGCCGACGGTTATTTCTACTACCGCTCGCGCACCGACGACATGATCATCTCGGCCGGCTACAACATCGCCGGGCCGGAGGTGGAAGGCGCGCTCCTGGCGCATTCGGCGGTCGCCGAGTGCGGCGTCGTCGGCGCGCCGGATGCCGAGCGCGGCGCCATCGTCAAGGCCTACGTCGTGCTCAAGCCCGAGGCGCAGGCGTCGGACGCGATGGCGAAGGCGCTGCAGGACCATGTGAAAAACGCCATCGCGCCCTACAAGTACCCGCGCGCCATTGAGTTCGTGGGCGAGCTGCCGCGCACCGAGACCGGCAAGCTGCAGCGCTTCAAGCTGAGGACCCCGAAATGATGACCCTCCTGCAACCGCCCGCCTGGGCGAAACCGAAGGGCTTTGCCAACGGCATCGCGGTCAAGGGCGGCACGACCGTGTACATCGCGGGCCAGGTCGGCTTCACCGGCCAGGGTGAATGGAAGGAAAAGTCCTTCGCCGGCCAGTTCCGCCAGGCACTGAAGAACATCCTCGAGGTGCTCGCCGCAGCGGGCGGCAAGCCCGAGCACCTCGTGCGCCTCACCTGGTACGTGCTCGACAAGGCGGAATATCTCGCCGCGCTGAAGGAAGTCGGCGCTGCTTACCGCGAGCTGATGGGCCGGCACTACCCGGTGATGGCGGTGCTGCAGGTGAGCGGCCTGGTGGAAGAAGCGGCGCGGCTCGAGATCGAGGCCACCGCCGTGATCCCAGGAGATTGACATGAAACTGGCCATCATCGGCGGCGGTCCCGGCGGCCTGTATTTCGCGTTGCTGGCGAAGAAAGCCTGGCCGCGTTGGGAGATCACCGCCTACGAGCGCAATCGCCCCGACGACACCTTCGGCTTCGGCGTGGTGTTTTCGGACCAGACGCTCGACACCTTCAAGGCCTACGACCTCGTGTCTTACGAGCGCATCCGGCGCCGCTTTGCCTATTGGGGCGACGTCGACGTGGTCTACAAGGGCCGCACGCTGCGCTCGGGCGGCAACGGCTTTTGCGGCTGCTCGAGGAACGCGCTGCTCGCCATCCTGCAGGACCGCTGCCGCGAGCTCGGCGTGCAGATCCGCTTCCAGCACGAGGTGGAAGGGCTCGAAGCGTTCGCCGACGCCGACCTTGTGGTGGTCGCCGACGGCATCAATTCCCGGATCCGCGAGCAGCACAAGGACCACTTCAAGCCGAGCGTCGACCTGCGGCCGAACAAGTTCACCTGGCTTGGCTCGACCAGGCCGCTGGACGCGTTCAAGTACTTTTTCCGCGAGACTCCGGAGGGCATCATCCTCGCGCACTGCTACCAGTACGAGGAAGGGCGCTCGACCTGGATCTTCGAGACCGACGAGGCCACCTGGCGCAACTTCGGCTTCGACAAGATGAGTGAAGCCGAGATGCTGCCGGTGCTCGAGCGCGTGTTCGCCGAGGAGCTCGACGGCCACCCGTTGATCCCCAACCGCTCGATATGGCGCAATTTTCCGACCATCGTCAACCAGACCTGGGTGATGGGCAATGCCGTACTGATCGGCGACGCCAAGGCGACGGCGCATTTCTCCATCGGCTCGGGCACCAAGCTCGCCATGGAGGACGCCATCGCGCTGTACGAGGCGCTGAAGAAGGAAGGCGATGTGAACAAGGCGCTCGCGCGCTACGACACGGCGCGCCGCGAGGAAGTGGAAAAGACGCAGCACGCGGCCAACGTTTCGCTCGCCTGGTTCGAGCACATGCCGCGCTACTGGGGCATGGCGCCCGAGCAGTTCGCCTTCGGCGTCATGTCGCGCTCCAAGCAGATAACCTGGGACAACCTGGAGCTGCGCGACCCCGGCTACGTGCAGGGCATGCACCGCTGGTTCGCCGCGCAAGTGCGCGCCCAGGGCTTCGACATCGACATGAAGTACCCGCCGGTGCCGATGTTCACCCCGTTCCGCCTGCGCGACATGGTGGTGGAAAACCGCGTCGTGGTCTCGCCGATGGACCAGTACTCGGCGGTCGAGGGCATGCCGACCGACTGGCACTTCGTGCACCTCGGCAGCCGCGCCGTCGGCGGCGCGGGCCTGGTCTACGTCGAGATGACCTGCACCTCGCCCGAGGCGCGCATCTCGCCGGGATGCACCGGCCTGTGGAACGAGGCGCAAGCCGCGGCCTTCAAGCGTATCGCCGATTTCTGCCACGCCCATTCGAAGGCGAAGCTGTGCATGCAGATCGGGCACTCGGGCCGCAAGGGCTCGACGCAGCTCGGCTGGGAGCGCATGGACCACCCGCTCCAATCCGGCAACTGGCCGCTCGTCTCGGCTTCGCCGCTCCCGTACCTCGAGGGCGAGTCGCAGGTGCCGCGCGAAATGGCGCGCGCCGACATGGAGCGCATTCGGGACGATTTCGTGCGCTCCACCAGGTACGCGCATGAAGCGGGCTTCGACATGCTGGAATTGCACATGGCGCACGGCTACCTCCTTGCGAGCTTCATCTCGCCGCTCACCAACCAGAGAAAGGACGCCTACGGCGGGTCGATCGAGAATCGCACGCGCTGGCCGCTCGAAGTGTTCCGCGCCTGCCGCGAAACCTGGCCGAAAGCAAAGCCGATGTCGGTGCGCATTTCGGCGACCGACTGGGCGCCGGGCGGGCTTTCGGGCGCGGACCTCGTCGCCATGACGAAGATGCTGAAGGACGCCGGCTGCGACCTCGTCGACGTCTCTACCGGACAGACGGTGCCGCAGCAAAAGCCGGTCTACGGCCGCATGTACCAGGCGAGCTACGCCGACTGGGTGCGAAACGAGATCGGCATCGCCACCATGACGGTCGGCGCCGTGACCACCGCCGACCAGGTAAATACGCTGCTGGCCGCGGGCAAGGCGGACCTCGTCGCCCTCGCGCGCCCGCACCTCGCCAATCCGTATTTCACGCTGCAGGCCTCGGCCTGGTACCAGCATCTGGGCCAGCACTGGCCGCCGCAGTACCTCTCGGGCCGCGACCAGGCGTTGCGCAACGCGGCGCGCGAGCGCGCCGAGCTCACCGACGTCAAGCTGCGCGCCCGGCCGGCGAGCCATGAGGTCAAAGGGGACAGACCTCATTTACATGAAGAAGAAGCGTAAATGAGGTCTGTCCCCATTAAGCGTTGCGCGTGGGCGCGCAACGCCCTCGCCATCGCCTATCACGACAGCGAGTGGGGCGTGCCGGTGAGGAACGACCGCCGGCTGTTCGAGTTCCTGATTCTCGAAGGCGCGCAGGCGGGCCTGTCTTGGGACACGATCCTGAAAAAGCGTGCCGCCTACCGCCGCGCCTATCTCGGCTTCGACCCGGTCAAGGTCGCGCGCTTCGACGCGACGACAAAGCGTGCCTTGCTGGCCGATGCCGGCATCGTGCGCAACCGCCTCAAGGTCGAGGCGTCGGTGACCAACGCCCGCGCCTTCCTCACCGTGCAGGAGGAATACGGCAGTTTCGCGCGCTATGCCTGGGGCTTTGTCGGCGGCAAGCCGCTGGTCGCCCGCCGTCGCAGCCTGCGCGACGTGCCTGCGCGCACGCAACTCTCCGACGCGCTGTCCAAAGACCTGAAGAAGCGCGGCTTCCGCTTCGTCGGCTCGACCATCGTGTACGCTTTCATGCAGGCAACGGGCATGGTCAACGACCACACTACGGATTGCTTCCGATGGAAAAAATTGCGCTGATGCTCGCGCTCGCCGCGGCGCCTGCCTGGGGGTTCGACGCCAACGGCGTGGCCCTGGGGGCGAGCGAAGCCGACGTGCAGAAAGTTTTCCCCACGGCACGCTGCAAGCGCATGGAATGGCGTACCGCGGCCGCCGACCGGCGCTGCGACGACGGGCAGGCGCGCTTTGGCGGCGTCGATACGCGTATCACCTTTTACCTCAAGGCGGATGCGGTGCAGGCATTCGACCTGCGCTTCGATGCGCTGCAGCTCGAGCGCGTCACGCAGTTCCTCAAGGACCGCTACGGCACGCCGGATGTAGAGGCGCGCGAAACTATCGCGCGGCGCGGCGCGGCGCGCGAGCTGTACAAGCTGCGCTGGCAGCGGGGCGCCGATTCGGCAGTACTCACTTCGCAGCAGGGGCGCCAGCGCGTCGACCTGAACGTGTGGCGCGGAAATTTCGACAGCGAGGTGTATCGATTCAAGTAGTTGCAAAAACGCCACTGCGCCCTTGACAGTCGCTGCGCGCGCGGCATCCTGTGAAGCCCATGCGACTGCACCGTTTCCTCGACGAGCTCGCCTTCCACGGCACCACGGTCTGGGCCGACGCGCGGCGCAGCGCGCGGCTGTTCTGGTATCGGCTGGACGGCGAGGCGATGGCATTCGCGCTCATGATCGGCGCGGCGGCCGCGGCGTTCGGCTACGGCATGCACGCCGTACTGGCGCGCCACGATCGCGCGCGCGCGCTGGCGCGCGAAGCCGAGCGCGCGGACATCGAGTGCCTGGCGCGCAACGTCTATTTCGAGGCGCGCGGCGAGCCGCCCGAGGGGCAGTACGCGGTCGCGGAAGTGACCATGAACCGCAAGGCGTCAAAGCGCTACCCGGCGACCATCTGCGCCGTGGTGCACGAGCAGCGCTGGGACGCGATCCGCAAGCGCTACGTCGGCGCCTTCTCCTGGACCGAGTTCTACGCCATGCCCGAGCCTTCGGGCGAGGCGTGGGAATTCGCGCTGCAGGTGGCCGAGGACGTGTACTACGGGCGCGCGCCGGATCGCGTCGAGGGCGCGACCTACTACCACGCGCACTACATCAAGCCCAGCTGGGCGCGGCAGCAGGAGCGTGTGGCGCGCATCGGGCGGCACGTGTTCTACCGGTAGCGCGCGGCGCCTGCTTCATTTTCTGCGGCTCACTCCTGCCGCGTTCCAGAATCGCTCCATCGCGATGTAAGTGTAGGACGCCGACCAGCCGATGAGCAGCAGTCCGTTCAGGGCTTCGACCCCAGCCAGCAGGCGCACCGGGCCCACGGGCGTGAGGTCGCCGAAGCCGAGCGAGGTATAGGTCTCGGCGGAGAAGTAGAGGCAATTGAGGAGCGAAAAGCCGGCGG
>JBDTMD010000135.1:0-5800 GCA_039934435.1 Burkholderiales bacterium | reverse complement strand
TCTACGAGAAGCTCACCGGCGAGAAGGGCGTGTTCTCGACGCGCATCGCCTACGTGGTGAAGCGCGGCGAGCGCTTCGAGCTGCAGGTCGCCGACGCCGACGGCGCCAACGAGCAGGCGATGCTGGTGTCCAACGAGCCGATCATTTCCCCGGCCTGGTCGCCCGATGGCAAGCGGCTCGCCTACGTGTCGTTCCAGAACAAGAAGCCGATCGTGTACGTGCAGGACATCGAAGTGCCCAAGCAGCAGATCGTGGCCAATTTCAAGGGCTCGAACTCGGCGCCGGCCTGGTCGCCCGACGGCAAGCGCCTGGCGCTGGTGCTGACGCGCGACGGCAACTCGCAGATCTACCTCATCAATCCGGATGGCAGCAACCTGCAGCGCCTGACGCGCTCGAGCGGCATCGATACCGAGCCGTTCTTCTCGCCCGACGGCCAATGGCTGTTTTTCACCTCGGATCGCGGCGGCAGCCCGCAGATCTACCGCATGCCGGCAGCGGGCGGCGACGCGCAGCGCGTCACCTTCGAGGGTAGCTATAATGTTTCTCCGCGCGTCAGCCCGGACGGCAGGTATCTCGCGTTCATCAAGCGCGACGGCAACCGCTTCCAGACGGCGCTTCTCGATCTCACTACGCGGCAGGTGCAGGTGCTGACCGACAGCGACCTCGACGAATCGCCCAGCTTCGCCCCCAACGGCCGCCAGATTCTGTTGGCGACGATCATCGCCGGCCGCGGCGTGCTCACGGCGGTGTCCACCGACGGGCGCGTCAAGCAACGCCTCACGGTCAACGCCGCCGACGTGCGCGAACCGGCCTGGGGGCCCCTGACTCAATGACAAGGAGTTCGATCATGCGAGCACTCTGGATAGTCCTGATGGCGTCCGTACTGGCAGCCTGCGCCACGACTCAAGGTCCCGGCACGCAACCGCCGGCCGGGGTCGAGGATCGCGCACCCGGCGCAACGCGGCCCGCGCCCGGCACCCAGGCGGTGCCGGCGGCGCCGGTCAGCGGCGTCGACCTGTCGGCCGGCAAGCCGGTCGCCTCTTCCGCCAATCCGTTGCGCGATCCGGCGAGCATGCTGTCGCAACGCTCGGTGTACTACGACTTCGACAAGTACGACATCCGCGACGAATTCAAGCCGACGATCGAGGCGCACGCCAAGTACCTGCGCGAGCACGGCGCCGTCAGGATGCTGATCCAGGGCAACACCGACGAGCGCGGCAGCCGCGAGTACAACATCGCGCTCGGCCAGCGGCGCTCCGAAGGTGTGAAGCGCATGCTGCTGCTGTTGGGCGCGCGCGAGGAACAGGTCGAGGCGGTGAGCCTGGGCGAGGAAAAGCCGAAGGAGGCCGCCCACAACGAAGAGGCCTGGGCACGCAACCGGCGCAGCGACATGCTGTACCCGGGCGAGTACTGACATGCGCGCCGTGCGCGGGTTCGCCGCGGCGCTCCTGATCGCGTGGCTCGGCACCGCGCAGGCGCAACTGTTCGGCGGCGACGACGAGGCGCGCCGCCGCATCGAGCAGGTGCGCACCGAGCTGCTGCTCAGCCTGCAGCAGATCGAGGAGCGCATGAAGAACCTCGAGGCGACCGCGGTCGAGCGGCGCGCGATCCTTGATCTGGCCGGCCAGCTCGATGCGCTGCGCAGCGACCTGGCGCAATCGCGCGGCCAGATCGAAGTGCTGCTGCACCAGATGGAAGTCGCCGAAAAGCGGCAGAAGGACCTGTACGTCGACATCGATACGCGCCTGCGCAAGCTCGAGCAGTCGGCCGAGCAACAGGCCACTGCCAGGCCGCCGAGCGATGCCGGACCCTCGGACGAGGAAAAGCGCGCCTATGAGAGCGCGCTCAACCAGTTCAAGGTCGGCAACTACTCGGCGGCCATCGATCTGCTGGGACAACTCCTCGCCAAATACCCGAACGGCAAGCTCTCGCCCAACGCCCAGTACTGGATCGGCATGGGCTATTCCGGCCGGCGCGACTACCGCAACGCCATCAAGGCCCTGCAGAAGGTCGTCGCGCAGTGGCCGCTCGATCCGAAGGCCGCGGACGCGATGCTGTCGATCGCCAGCGCCCAGGAAGCCACGGGCGACGTCAAGGCGGCGCAGGCGACGCTGCAGGAAGTGCTCGCGAAGTACCCCGGCAGCACGGCGTCCGACCAGGCGCGGCTGCGCCTGCAGCAGTCGGTCAGGCGCTGAAGGCCGTCGTCCTCCTTTCGGGCGGGCTCGATTCCGCGACCGCACTCGCCTGGGCGCGGCGCGAGGGCTACGAGTGCTTTGCGCTGTCGGTGGACTACGGGCAGCGCCACGGCGCGGAGCTCGAGGCGGCCAAGCGCGTGGCGCAGCGCCTTGGCGCCGCCGAGCACCGCGTGGTGAAGCTGGACCTGGCGCAGTTCGGCGGCTCGGCGCTCACCGACAAGGGCATTGCCGTGCCGGACCAGGGGGTGAAGTCCGGCATTCCCGTTACCTACGTCCCTGCACGCAACACCATCCTGCTTTCATTGGCGCTGGCCTGGGCTGAGACCCTGCAGGCGCAGCACATCTTCATCGGCGCGAACGCCGTGGACTACTCGGGGTACCCGGACTGCCGGCCGGAGTATTTGAAGGCGTACGAAGCGATGGCGAACCTGGCGACGAAAGCCGCGGTCGAGGGACGCAAGATCGCGATTCGCGCGCCGCTCATCGATCTGCCGAAGAAGGAGATCGTAAAACTCGCGCTCGAGCTGGGTGTGGATCCCGCGGCGACCGTGACCTGCTATCAGCCGGACACCGAAGGGCGCGCGTGCGGCGCGTGCGATGCGTGCCGCATCCGGAAAAAAGGCTTCGCGGACGCGAAAATCCGGGATTCAACGCGTTATCAGCGCTGAAGGCTGGCGAATCGGGTGCGAGGGCTGATAAAATCGCGCCCTTTCCCGTGGGGGCCGTTAGCTCAGCTGGTAGAGCAGCGGACTTTTAATCCGTTGGTCGGCGGTTCGAATCCGCCACGGCCTACCAAATTCATCAAGGGGTTGCGGCGCATCGTTCATCGTTACCGCAGACCACCTGCTCGACGCCGAACGGCAACCGCGCCGCGGTCGCCGGCGCGGCAACTGCACTCGAGGCCGCCGATCCTTACGGCGCGGCCGCGTGCTTCATCGACTACTGGATGGGCGCCTGAAAGCGGCCGGCATTGCCTTCACCCTGCCGCCGTCGCATCATGGCGTTCCTTTTGGCCGTTCACAATGGAGAGTTCGCATGCCCATTCTACAGAGCACTGCCTCGGCGCTGGCTTTGGCGCTGTTTGCTTCGATGGCGACCGCCCAATCCGGGGCATCCCCTCTTGTCATCGGCGCCTCCACGCCGCTCACGGGGACCGTCGCGCACTACGGGCAGCATGCGCGGTGGGGAGCCGAGCTCGCGATTGAAGAAGCCAATGCCCAGGGCGGCGCGTTGGGGCGCAAGATCGAGATCGACTTTCAGGACAACCGCTGCAATCCGGCCGAGGCGGTCAAGAGCGTCAGTCAGATGCTTGCCACCAAGAAATATGTAGCGATCTTCGACGGGCTTTGCAGTTCGGCGGCTCTGGCGATCATGCCGCTGGTCGAGCGCGCACAGGTTCCGTTCATCATCGCCAACGCCTCGGCCACCTCGATCGCCGAAAAATCTGGCGTCGGCGGCAACAAATGGACGTTCAAGGTCAATCCGACCGACGCCAGTATGCTCGATGCCCTGATCCGCTGGCTCGACAAGGACGGAAAGACCGGCAACATCGCGTTCTTGGGCGAGGACACTGACTACGGCCGCGCCGGATCATCCGGACTGGAGGCAGCGCTGAAGAAGCAAAACCATCAGCTGGTCATGACCGACTATTTCCAGAAAGGCACTGCGGACTTCACGGCAGCGCTTACCAAGATCAAGGCCAAGAAGCCGTCGCTGCTGGTGCTCTACGCGACCGACGCGGATTTCCAGAATGCGCTTCGCCAGTGGTACACGCTCGGTGGGGGCGTCCCGCTGACCGGTCGCGTACTTGTGGATCAGGTGCCCAAGGAGATCATGGCCAGCGGATTTCTCGACGGCACCACTTCGGTCCAGCCCTATGATCCATCCATCGACACGCCGGCCAACAAGGCCTTCGTCGAGGCTTTCACGAAAAGATACAACGTGGCGCCGATGCTGATCAGCTTCGAATCCTACGAAACGATCCGTATCCTTATTGATGCCATGAGACGATCGGGCGACGGCAGCCCGGCGGCCATCCGCGACGCCCTTGCGACTACCAAGTACCACTCGATGCTGGGTACTGTGCTCGAGTTCGACCCCCACAACCTCGTTCACAATGACGCCATTATCTTTGTCGTCAAGGGCGGCAAGGTGATGATCGTGGGTATGAGCAAGACCTAGGTCCGGTCTCTCAGAAGCATCCGGCACGCACAGTGGACGCTTCTTTCTACGCCCAGTTATTGCTGAACGGCATCTTGATGGGCGTGATCTATGCCCTGGTCGCGATGGGCTTGTCGCTGATTTTCGGTGTGCTCGAGATCGTCAATTTCGCACATGGCGAGTTCTACATGCTGGGTGCCATGCTCGCTTATTTTCTTACCGCCAACTGGGGTTTCAGCTACTGGCCGACAATCGCGGTCGTCACTTTGGTGGGACTGGCAGTGGGATACGTCCTCTACGAGGGGTTGCTGCTGGCACTGCGTGGCGGTGGATTCGAACGCAGCATCCTCCTGACGCTGGGGCTTTCGATGGTGCTCCAGAACGGCGCCGTCTTCCTGTTCACCACGACGCCCAGGATGATGAACAGCGACATCAGCTACATCAACGTCTTCCTGGGCGGCCTGCGCGTGCCGGTGGCTCGGCTCTATGCGCTGGGCCTTGGCCTCGCGGCGTTTTGCGTGCTCTATCTCACCCTGTACCGCACGCGGGTTGGCAAGGCCATGCGCGGCGTCGCGCAAAACCGCGACGCGGCGTTGATGGTCGGCATCAATCCGCGTGTGGTGTCGCGCCTGGCCGTGGCGATCGGTATCGGCCTCTCGGGCTTGGCCGGCGCCGCGCTGGCGCCCGTCTATGCCGTACACCCTCTCATGGGCTTCAGCTTTGTGTTCAAGGCGTTCGCCATCATCATTATCGGCGGCCTGGGTAACGTCTCTGGCGCGGCCATCGCGGCGGTGATGCTGGGCGTCGTCGAGAGCTTCGCAGGTGGCTTTCTGCCGCTGGCGTTGGCCGACGCGATCGCCTTCATTTCAATGATCCTGGTCCTGCTGTTGAAGCCGCAAGGCCTGTTCGGCCGCGGCGTGCGCATTTGAGCGGCAGATGAAGGTGGCCTGGTTGCGCGCCTTGGCAATCGCCGTCGGCGTGGTCGTCCTGTTCGTCATCCCGATGGTGACCAGCGACGGATATGTGCTGGCGTTGGGGGTCAGCTTCGGTGCGATGTCCGTTTTGGCGGGTGGATTAAACCTGATCTACGGCTATACGGGGCTTCTGTCTTTCGCCCAGGTCGGCTTTTTCGGGATCGGCGGCTACACGGCGGCCTTACTGGTGACCGATCGGGGTTGGTCACTGTGGGCGGGCGTGACGGCGGGAGGCTGCATCGCGACGATCGTCAGCCTGGTCGTCGGCTATTCGTCGTTACGGCTGTCGCGCCACTCGTTCGCCATCGTCAGCCTGAGCTTCCTGCTGCTGTGCGCCATCGTGGCGCGCGATTGGGTCGAACTGACTCGGGGCTCGATGGGCATTCCGGGACTGCCGATGCCGGAGATGCATTTGCCTGGCGGGGTACGCTGGCGCCTGTCGCAGCCGACCGACTTCTATTATCTGCTGGT
>JBDTMD010000134.1:0-5807 GCA_039934435.1 Burkholderiales bacterium | reverse complement strand
AGCTCGCCTTCCACGAGTTCCTGGAGAACGAGCGGCTGCTGCTGCGCGGCAACGATCTTGCCTATTTCGGCCACTGGGTGACGGCGCCCGGCCGCGCGCGGCGCTTCGACACGCGCTTTTTCCTCGCGCTCGCGCCCGCGGCGCAAGCGGGGGCGCACGACGGCACCGAACTGGTGGCGAGCGAATGGCTGCGGCCGCTCGAGGCGATCGAGCGCGAGGCGCGCGGCGAGATCCAGCTGGTATTCGCCACCAAGAACACGCTCGCCGACCTGGTGCGCTTCGCGCGCGCCAAGGACGCGCTCGAGCACGCGCGCGAAGCCGAAGTCGAGACCAACCGCGCCTGCTGGGCGCTGGGGCCGGACGGCGAGGCGGCGCTGTTTCGCCGCCGCGACCCGCAGTACTTCGAGATCCACTGGTGCGATCCGGAGGAGACGGGGCAGACCAGCGTCGCGCTCGTTCCGGGCGTCGCCAAACGGCTCGATCCATTCGTCACGCGCATCATCGCGCCCAATCCCGGCATGATGACCGGGCCGGGCACCAACACGTACCTGGTCGGCGAGACCGAGCTCGCGGTGATCGATCCCGGCCCGGCGATCGACGAGCACATCGCCGCGGTGCTCGCCGCGGGCGCGGGCCGCATCCGCTGGGTGCTGTGCACTCACACGCACATCGATCATTCGCCCGCCGCCGCCGCGATCAAGGCCGCGACCGGCGCCGTGCTGATCGGCCGTCCCGCGCCGGAACATCCGGGGCAGGACCGCGGCTTCGTTCCCGATCGCGTGATGGCGCACGGCGATCGCTTCATGTTCGCGGGGCTGTCCTTGCGCGCGCTGCACACGCCCGGACACGCGTCGAACCACCTGTGCTACCTCCTGGAGAACACCCGGATGCTGTTCACGGGCGATCACGTCATGCAGGGTTCGACGGTGGTGATCAACCCGCCGGACGGCGACATGCGCGCCTATCTCGATTCGCTCGCGCAGCTGCTCGGCGAGGACATCCTGATCCTCGCGCCGGGCCACGGCTATCTGATCGGCGAGCCGCATCGCGAGGCGCGGCGCCTGATCCGGCACCGCCAGGCGCGCGAGCAGAAGGTGGTGTGGGCGCTCGAGCGGCTCGCGGCGCCCACGGCGGAAGAGCTGGTGGTCGAGGTGTACGACGACGTCGCGCCGCGGTTGCACGGCGTGGCGCTGCGCTCGCTCTCGGCGCACCTGGCAAAGCTCGCCGCCGAAGGCCGCGCGCGTGCCGCGGACGGCCGCTGGTCGCTGGTACAATCGTCACCGGTCGAGTGACCGGGGAGCGCGCCATGAGCAGTCACGACAAGACGCTGAAGCTGGTCACCAACCTCGATCGCGCGAGCATCGAGGCGCGCCTCGCCGAGATCCGCGGCGCCGCACAGGCGGCCGGGCTGGCGGAGCTGGCGCAGATGTTCGCCGACGCGCCCGGTGCGCCGCGCGCGCTGCTCGAGCAGAAGGTCCGCGGCGCGCTGAAGTGGCTCGCCGACAAGCCCGATCACAAGGTGCTCGAGGCCAAGCTCGAGCTGGTGGAAATCAATCTCCCGAACCTGAAGTAGCCGCGGCGCCCGCGCAGCCTGAAGTACGATTTCGACCTCTTTACCATCGGTGGCGGCTCGGGCGGCGTGCGCGCGAGCCGCGTCGCCGCGTCCTATGGGGCGCGCGTCGCGGTGGCCGAGTCCGGACGCTTCGGCGGCACCTGCGTCAATGTCGGCTGTATCCCGAAAAAGCTTTTCGCCTACGCCGCGCACTACCGCGAGGACTTCGTGGTCGCGAAAAGCTTCGGCTGGACGCTGGGCGAGCCGAAGTTCGACTGGCGCACGCTGGTGGTCAACAAGGATCGCGAGATCGCGCGCCTGAACGGCGTCTACGAAAACGTGCTCGAGAAGGCGGGGGCGAAGATCCTGCGCGACCGCGCCACGCTGATCGATGCCAACACCATCGAGGCGGGCGGCAAGCGTTACACGGCGAAGCACATCCTCGTCGCCACCGGCTCCTGGCCGCAGATTCCGCCCATTCCCGGGCGCGAGCTCGCCATCACCTCGAACGAGGCTTTCTTTCTCGAGCGGCTGCCGCGGCGCGCGCTAGTGGTGGGCGCGGGCTACGTCGCGCTGGAGTTTGCGTCGATCTTCAACGGCCTTGGGGTGCAGACGACGATTGCCTACCGCGGGCCGCGGCTGCTGCGCGGCTTCGACGGCGACCTCGGCGAGCGCATCGCCGAGGAAATGCGCAAGAAAGGCGTCGACATCCGGCTGCGGGCCAATCCGGCGAAACTTGATCCGGGAATCCGCGTCACCTACGAAGACGGCGCGACCCAGGACGTGGACCTCGTCATGTTCGCCACCGGCAGGAAGCCCAACACCGGCGGCCTGGGGCTGGAGCGCACGGACGTGCGGCTCGCCGCCGACGGCGCGGTGATCGTGGACCAGTACTCGAAGAGTTCGGTCGATTCGATCCACGCCATCGGCGACGTCACCAACCGCCTCAACCTCACGCCGGTGGCGACCGCCGAGGGCATGGCGCTCGCCAGGACCCTGTTTCGCGACGAGCCCACGCCCGTCGACCACGTGAACGTGCCGACCGCGGTGTTCTCCGATCCCAACGTCGCCACCGTCGGGCTGTCCGAGGAGCTGGCGCGTGCGCGCCACGGCCGGGTGGACGTCTACAAGTCGGCGTTTCGCGCCCTCAAGCTCACTTTGGGCGAGCACGAAGAGCGCACCTTCATGAAACTGGTGGTCGATGCGGCATCGCAGCGTGTGGTCGGCGCCCACATGATCGGGCCGGACGCGGGCGAGATAATTCAAGGCCTTGCGATCGCGGTGAAACTGGGCGCCACCAAAGCGCAATTCGATGCCACTATCGGCATCCATCCCACCGCAGCCGAAGAGTTCGTTACCATGCGGGAGAAGCTCCAGTAGACATCGCCAGCATGCTCGAATCTCGCATCGAGAAAATGGTCGGCGAGCTGAAAGCGGGTGCCAACCTGCCGCTCGCCATTGAGCTGTGGAACGGCAAGCGCTACGCGCTCGGCGAGCACCCGACGGTGACCCTGCGCGTGCCCGCGGCCTCGGCGGTCAAGTACCTGGCGCATGCCGACCTGTCGAAACTGGGCGAAGCGTTCGTCGAGGGCCATATCGACCTCGTGGGCCCGATCGGCGAGGCGATTCGCGCGGCTGAAAGCCTGGCGCGGCGCCTGGGCGGCGACAAAAAGGGCCGCGTGCCGCAGTTGTTTCGCAACACCCATACGAAGAAGACGGACGCCAAGGCGATCGGCTACCACTACGACGTGTCCAATGACTTCTACGCGCTGTGGCTCGACCGGCGCATGGTCTATTCCTGCGCTTATTACAGGACCGGTGAAGAATCGATCGACGCGGCGCAGGAGCACAAGCTCGACCATATCTGCCGCAAGCTGATGCTCAAGCCCGGCGAGCGGTTCCTAGACATCGGCTGCGGCTGGGGCGCACTGGTGATCCATGCCGCTGAACGCTACGGCGTCAAGGCGCTCGGCATCACGCTGTCGAAGAACCAGCACGCGCTCGCCATTGAGCGCATCAAAGCGGCGGGCCTGCAGGACACATGCGAGGTGCGCTTACAGGACTATCGCGACGTGCCCGGCGATGGCGTGTTCGACAAAATCGCTTCCGTCGGCATGTTCGAGCACGTCGGCCTGAAAAACCTGCCGGTGTACTTCGGCGCCATCCGCCGGCTGCTCGTGGACGGCGGCATCGTCCTCAACCACGGCATCACGTCCATCGATCCCGACAGCCGCTCGGTGGGGTTGGGCGGGGGCGATTTCATCGGCAAGTACGTATTTCCGCACGGCGAGCTGCCGCACCTGTCGCTCGTCATCCGGGAAATGAGCGCCGCGGGGCTCGAAGTCATGGATGCGGAAACCCTGCGGCTGCACTACGCGAAGACGCTGCGGCAATGGAGCGAGCGGCTGGAGGCGAACCTCGACCAGGGCCGCGCGTTCGTCGGCGAGAAGCGGCTGCGCATCTGGCGGACCTACCTGGCCGGCTGCGCGCACGCCTTCGCCGAGGGCTGGGTGTCGATCCAGCAGGTGCTGGCGGTAAAGGGCGGCAAGCCGGAGAAGAATCCGCTGCCGTGGACGCGGGAGTACATGTACTCGCGTTAGCCGAGCGCCCGCACGACCAGGCTGCCACCCGTGGCGAGCAGCACCACGGCAACCATCCTCAGCAACTGCTCGCGCGAGATCCTGAAGTACATCCGCCGCGCCACCGCGATCCCCAGCTGCGCGGCCGGCACCACGCCGAGCGCCAGCAGCCAGACCTTCGCGTCGAGCAGCAATCCCGTCAGCAGGAACGCGACGACGCGAATCGAGATGCTCGTTATCGTCGCGAATCCCATCGTCGCGCGGAACTGCTCCTTGCTCAATCCGCGATGTGACAGATAGATCGCGTACGGCGGCCCGCCGGCGCCGAATACGGTACTGGTAATCCCGCCCACCAGGCCCGCCACCCAGCCCCAGCCCGCGGCTATTACATTCAGCGATTCATGACGAAAAAGGCTGTAGAGGGCGTAGCCGAACACGAAGGCGCCGAGCGCCGCCATGCCTGCCGCGCGCGGCAGATTGACCAGCAGCGTCACGCCCAGGGCGCTACCGAGCAGGATCATCGGCACCAGCCGCACCCACTCCGCCTTCACCGCGTTCTTCGGGTTTTCGAGCCCGACGCGTAGTGCGCTCGACAGATCCGCGAGCGCAAAAAGCGCGAGCGCGAACTGCAGCGGCACGACGTGGGTCGCCAGCGGAATCGTGACCAGCGCCGCGCCGAAGCCGGTAAGCCCGAAGACGAGGGCCCCGGCAAACGCGATCGGAATCAGCGCCAGCAGCTCCCACTGCCCGCCGAGGAGCTCGCTCAGGCTTTCACCGCCGGGTTGAGCGAGTAGGTGCCCGTGAGCTTCGCGCTGCCGAGCAGGTGCGGCTGGATCGCCTTGAGCAGATCGGCACCGCGGAACGCGCCGTCCACCGGGCAGGCCTCGACGCCGAGCGCGTAGAGCGTGAAGACGTAGCGGTGCGCGATCGAATCGTTCCACGGCGGGCACGGCCCGTCGTAGCCGTAGTATTCCCCGGCCATGTCCTTGTCGCTCGCGAACCAGGTGGTGTAGTCGTTCACGCCCTGGCGCGTGCCGCGCGGCCCCGCGGGCCCGGACTTGCCGCCCGCGGTGACGCCGCTGGAGAACTCGCCTTCGCGGATCGGCCCGGCGTCGGGCTTGAGATCCACCAGCAGCCAGTGGAAGAACTCGACGCGCGGCAGCGTCGCCGGGATCTGGCGGTCCTCCTTGTTGACGTCGTCGGGCTTGGAGGGCACGTCGATGTCGCCGCACACGAGGATCAGCGACTTCGTGCCGGCCGGCAGGTCCTGCCAGGCGAAGTGCGGATTGCGGTTGTCCGAGAGCCTGACGTGGGTCTTCGGGTCGGCGACGCCGAACGCGTAGCGTCCCGGGATCGCGCCCCTGTCGTTGAAGCTGTCGCTGGAGAGAATCATGCGCCGCCTCCTTCGGGGACGATTATAAGAGTCCCGGTGTCGAACCGGTTCATGCGTTTCAGGCGCGGCAGGTAGCGCGCAAACGGCAGGCCGAAGCGCCGCTCGAGCGCGTGCGCGCGGCGCGCGAGCGCATCCCAGGCGATCGAGCACGGCGCGCCCTTCAGCGCGATGACGATCACGTTCGGGTCGTAGAGCGCGGGCACGGCCAGCACCGCGCCGCCGAAGGAGCTCTCGAGCCGCCGGATGCGCTCGTCGAGCTTCGGATCGTCGTTCATCAGGTTCA
>JBDTMD010000133.1:0-5840 GCA_039934435.1 Burkholderiales bacterium | reverse complement strand
GCGCCGCCTCGGGCAGCACCAGCGCGCCGCCTTCGCCGGTGGTCACGTTCTTGTTGGCGTGGAAGCTGAAGGCGACGAAATCGCCGAACGATCCCAGTGCGCGTCCGTTCCAGCTCGCGCCGAACGATTGCGCGGCGTCCTCGATCACCCGCAGTTTTCGACGTCGCGCGAGCTCGTTCAGGCGGTCGCGATCCACCGGCAGGCCGGCGAGGTCGACCGGGATCAGGGCGCGCGTCGCCGGGGTCACCGCGGCCTCGGCGAGCGCGAGGTCGATGTTGCGTGTTTTCGGGTCGACATCGGCGAATACCGGTCGGGCGCCGACTTCCAGTACGACGTTGGCGGTCGCGACCCAGGACAGCGGCGAGGTGATGACCTCGTGGCCCGGCCCTACGCCGGCGAGCCGCAGGCCGACTTCCAGCGCCGCGGTACCCGAGCAGAATGTGCGCACCGCGCGGCCGCCGCAAAGCCGCGAGAGCGCCGCCTCGAACGCGCGCACCTGCGGCCCGGAGGTGATCCAGCCCGAGCGCAGCACCTCGGCGACGCCGGCGATCGTCGCCTCGTCGATCGACGGGCGCGTGAAGGGGAGAATGCTCATCCGCTGCGCGCCACCAGGAACACGCCGACGACGATGAAGCCGATGCCGGTCAGCTTGAGCGCGGTGAGCGATTCGCCGAACAGGTACCAGGCGGCGAGCGCGTTGACGACGTAGCCGATGGACAGCATCGGGTAGGCGATGCTGACCTCGACGCGCGACAGCGCCATGATCCATACCACCAGGCTGACGACGTAGCAGGCGACGCCGCCGAGGATGAACGGCTCGAGCGCGAGGCGCAGGCCCACAGGGACGACGTTCGCGGCCGAGAACTCGAAATGCCCCACGGCGTTGGTGCCCGCCTTGAGCAGCAGCTGCGCCGCGGCGTTCAGCAGCACGCCCGTGAGGATCAGCGCGAAGCTGAGGACATTCATGGCTTGCAGGCGATCAGGTAGCGGGGACTTTGCGACAGCACGCGCCCCTCGAGCCGGTATTTTGTGCGCAGCCCCTCGAACTCGGCGGGCGCGAAGGCGGCGCAGGCCGCATTCGCGCGGTGCCATGCCGCGGCAAAATCCTCGAGCCGCGCCACGTACTTGTCCGGCTCCCAGGCGATGGCGCCCGCCAGCTCGTCGGTGACGGCCACCATGGTCACGGTCCTGCCCAGATAAAAGGGCAGCGTGTGGTCGTATTCGCGGACGGCATAGAAGGGCGCGGCGGCCGGCAGCCCGGCCTTGGCGAGTTCGACCGCATGATACGCGGAATAGCGCGGCGACAAGCTGTCGTGCCCGAGCACCACGAGCTGCGTGAAGGCGAGGCCGCCAGCGGCGAGCGCGAGCACCGACGCGAGGCCGCGGCCGCGCGCCGCGAGCCAGAGCGCCGCCGATGCGAGCACTGCGAGCGACGCCCCGGCGGCGATGATCCAGGGACGATACGGCTCGGGCAGGTCGGGCAGCACGCGCGAGGCCGCGACGCCCAGGACCACCAGGCCGATGATCGCGGCGAGGACTGCCTGCGCCACGAGCAGCCGGCGCGAGGCGCGCGCCAGCAGCGCGGCGATGAGCAGCGCCAGCACCGGAAATATCGGCAGGATGTAGGACGGCAGCTTCGAGCCGGAAACGGAGAAGAACGCGAACACCACCACGCACCAGGCGAGCAGGAAGCGCAATGGCTGGAAGCGCATGGCCGGATCGGCGCGCGCCGCCTGCCACAGGGCAGCGGGCAGCGACACCAGCCAGGGCACGGCGCCCACCGCCAGCACCGGGAAGAAATACCAGGCCGGTCCGACATGCAGGTGCTGCGTGGTCAGGAAGCGCTCGAAGTGCTCGTGGATGAAGAAAAAGCGCGCGAACTCGGGATTGGCCGCGGACACGGCGATGAACCAGGGCGCGGCGAGGGCGAGGAACAGCGCGCTTCCCGCAAGCAAGTGCAGCCGGCGCAACAGCGTCGCGTCGCGCTGCCAGGCGGCGTAGGCGACCAGCGTCGCCGCTGGCAGCACGATGCCGATCAGTCCCTTGGACAGCACCGCCAGCGCCATCGCGGCCCAGGCAACCAGCATCCAGTTGCGCCGCGCGCCCGGCGCGGTGGCGTCGCCCTGCGCGAAGGCGAACGCGAATACCGCCAACGCAAGGAATAGCGACAAGCCCATGTCGAGGCTCACCACATGCGCTGCGAATACGACCATCGCGCTGCCGCCGAGCACCGCCGCGGCGCACACCGCGCCCGCGTCGCCGAGCAGGCGCCGGCCGGCGTAGTACGCGAGCAGCACGCCGAGAAAGCCGGTGAGGGCGGTCCACAGCCGCGCGCTCCACTCCGCGATGCCGAACACGCTGAACGCCGCGGCGGTGGCCCAGTACTGCAGTGGCGGCTTCTCGAAATACTTGAAGCCGTTCAGGCGCGGCGTCAGCCAGTCGCCGCTCGCCACCATTTCGCGCGGGATCTCCGCGTAGCGTCCCTCGTCGGCCTTCAGCAGCTTTCTCTCGCCCAGGCCGCCGAACCACGCGAGCGCCAGCGCGACGAGCAGGGCGGCGAGCGCGGCGCGCGGCAGCTCTCCGCTCACTCGAAGATCAGTGCCGCGAGCACGCGGCGTTCCTCGGCCATCAGGATGTTGTAGGTGCGGCAGGCGGCCTGGATGTCCATCACTTCCAGGCCGATGCCGGCCCGCGCCAGCGGCGCGCTGAGGCGCGGGTGCGGAAAGCGCAGCCGGCGGCCCGTGCCGAGCAGCACCACCTCGGGTCCGAGCGCCGCGAGCTGCGCGAAATGCGCTTCGGCGAGCGCCGTAAACGCGCTCACCGGCCATGCCTGCAGGTTCTCGGGCTGGACGATGAGGCTCGACTCGCGCCGCTCGCCGTTCACCATCACGTAGCCCTCGCCGTAGCCGGTGAACGTGTTGAGGTGGGTGCGCGCTGAGGCGTGGAGTTTCACTGCTAGAATTCTACAATGCGTGAGTTTTCAAGGATCAAGCGACTGCCGCGGTACGTCTTCAACATCACCAACGAGTTGAAGATGGCGGCGCGCCGCCGCGGCGAGGACGTGATCGACCTGTCGATGGGCAACCCGGACGGGCCGACGCCGAAGCACATCGTCGACAAGCTGGTGGAGGCGGCGCAGCGCCAGGACACGCACGGCTACTCGATGTCGAAGGGCATCCCGCGGCTGCGGAAGGCGGTGTGCGACTGGTACCGGCGCCGCTACGCCGTCGAGCTCGATCCGGACAGCGAGGCGATCGTCACCATCGGCTCGAAAGAAGGCCTCGCGCACCTGATGCTGGCGACGCTCGATCGCGGCGACACGGTGCTGGTGCCCAATCCCTCGTATCCGATCCACATCTACGGCGCGATCATCGCCGGCGCCGACATCCGCTCGGTGCGCATGACGCCGGGCGTGGATTTCATCGCCGAGGTCGAGCGCGCCATCGGCGAGCTGATCCCGAAGCCGAAGATGCTGATCCTCGGCTTTCCCTCGAATCCGACGGCCAAGTGCGTGGAGCTGGAATTCTTCGCGCGCGTCGTGGCGCTGGCGCGAGAGCACGACATCATGCTGGTGCACGACCTCGCCTACGCCGACATCACGTTCGATGGCTGGAAGGCGCCCTCGATCATGCAGGTGCCCGGCGCGCGCGACGTCGCGGTGGAGTTCTTCACCCTGTCGAAGAGCTACAACATGGCGGGCTGGCGCATCGGCTTCATGGTCGGCAATCGCGACCTGGTGCACGCGCTGGCGCGCATCAAGAGCTACCACGACTACGGCTCGTTCACGCCGATCCAGGTGGCCTCGATCGTCGCGCTCGAGGGCCCGCAGGACTGCGTCGAGGACATCCGCCTGACCTACCAGCGGCGCCGCGACGTGATGGTGAAGGGGCTGCACGACATCGGCTGGCGGGTGGAGAACCCGAAGGCCTCGATGTACGTCTGGGCGAAGATCCCCGACGCCTACGCCGCCATGGGATCGATCGAATTCACCAAGCGCCTGCTCGACGGGGCGAAGATCGCGGTGGCGCCGGGCATCGGCTTCGGCGACCACGGCGACGACCACGTGCGCATCGCCCTGATCGAGAACGAACCCCGCCTGCGCCAGGCGCTGCGCGGCGTGAAGGAGATGTTCCGCAAGGACGGCCTGCTGCGCGGCGCGGCATGAAGGCCGCCGCATGAGAGCGATTCACGCGGGGCTGCTCGGCATCGGCACGGTCGGCGGCGGCACCTGGGACGTGCTGGCGCGCAACGCGAGCGAAATCCGCCGCCGCGCCGGCCGCGCGATCCGCATCGCGCGCGTCGCCGACAAGGACCAGAAGAAGGCGCGCAAGCTCGTCGGCGGCAAGGCGCAGGTCACCGGCAACGCGTGGGACGTGGTGCGCGATCCCGGCATCGACATCGTCATCGAGCTGATCGGCGGCACCGGCATCGCCCGCGACCTGGTGCTGGAGGCGATCGCCCACGGCAAGCACGTCGTCACCGCCAACAAGGCGCTGCTCGCCAGGCACGGCAACCGGATCTTTGCCGCCGCGCAGAAAAAGGGCGTGATGGTGGCCTTCGAGGCCTCGGTGGGCGGCGGCATCCCGATCATCAAGGCGCTGCGCGAGGGCCTGGCGGCAAACCGCATCGAGTGGATCGCCGGCATCATCAACGGCACCTCCAACTTCATCCTCTCGGAGATGCGCGACAAGGGTCTCGCCTTCAAAGTGGCGCTCGCCGACGCGCAGGCGCGCGGCTACGCCGAGACCGATCCGACCTTCGACATCGAGGGCGTCGACGCGGCGCACAAGCTCACCATCCTGTCGGCGCTCGCCTTCGGCATCCCGATGCAGTTCGCCCGCGTCTACACCGAGGGTATTTCGAAACTCACGCAGCAGGACATCGGCTACGCCGAGGAGCTCGGCTACCGCATCAAGCTGCTCGGCATCACGCGGCGCGCGCCGAAGGGCATCGAGCTGCGGGTGCATCCGACGCTGGTGCCGACGCGGCGCCTGATCGCGAACGTGGAAGGGGTGATGAATGGCATCCTGGTGAAAGGCGACGCCGTCGGGCCGACGCTGTATTACGGCGCCGGCGCCGGCAGCCAGCCGACGGCGAGCGCGGTGGTCGCCGACCTGGTGGATGTGACGCGCCTGATCACCGCCGATCCGGAACACCGCGTGCCGCACCTTGCGTTCCAGCCGGACCAGCTTTCGGCGACCCCGGTGCTGCCGATGGGCGAAGTGCAGACCTCGTGTTACCTGCGCCTGCGCGTGCTCGACAAGCCCGGGGTGCTGGCGCGCATCACGCGCATCCTCGCCGACTCGCGCATCTCCATCGAAGCGATGGTGCAGAAAGAGCCGGCGGCGGGCGAGAAGCGCGTCGACATCGTCATGCTGACGCACCTGGCGATCGAGAAGAACGTGAACGCCGCCCTGGCGCGAATCGAAAGATTGCCGACGGTGCTCGGCAAGGTGACGCGCATCCGGCTCGAAGCCCTGCTGTAAGTGCGCTACGTCAGCACCCGCGGCGGCGCGGCGCCGCAGCGTTTCTCCGACATCCTGCTGGAGGGACTCGCCCCCGACGGCGGGCTGTACGTGCCCGAGTCCTACCCCAGGGCCGACCTGGCCGCCTGGCGCGGGCTCGGCTATCCGGACCTGGCGACGGCGATCCTGCGGCACTTCATGGACGACGTGCCGGGGCTGAAACAAATAGTCGCCGCGACCTACACGCGGGCGCACTTTGGCAGCGACGAGATCGCGCCGCTGAAGTCGCTGGAACCCGGCCTGCACCTGCTGGGACTGTCGAACGGGCCGTCGCTCGCGTTCAAGGACATCGCGCTGCAGCTGCTCGGCGGACTC
>JBDTMD010000132.1:0-5845 GCA_039934435.1 Burkholderiales bacterium | reverse complement strand
GCCGCCAGCAGCGGCTCAAGCACGATCAGGGGTCGGGCAAGGATGTTGGCTACCACCACGTCGTAGTCGCCGGGCGGCAATTGCTCCGGCAGGAATGCGCGTACCGCGACCTGGTTGGCGCGCGCGTTGCCGCCGGTCGCGGCGAGCGCATCGGCCTCGAGATCTACAGCGTCGACACCCGCGGCGCCGAGCTTGGCGGCGGCGATCGCCAATATACCGGAACCGCATCCGTAATCGAGGACCCGGGTGTTCCGTAAGGGCAGCGCGACGAGCCAGTCGAGCGCGAGGCGGGTCGAGGCGTGGCTGCCGGTGCCGAACGCGAGGCCGGGATCGAGCCGCAGAACCACGCCCGAGCCCGGCGCCTCGTGCCAGCTGGGCACGATCCACAGCCGGCCGGCGATGCACTGCGGGCCGAACTGCGCCTGCGTGGCGCGCACCCAGTCTTCGTCCGCCACGTCATAGGCGCGATACGGCGGCAGCGGGCAGCCCGCGGCGGCCGCCGCGGCACCGAGGAGCGCGGCGGCGTCGGCGCGCGCGTCGAACAGCGCGTGCAGCTGCTGGCGCGCTCGGCCGGGCTGGTCGAGCCATACGGAATGCGCGCCCTGCTCCACCAGCGCGTCGGACAGCGTCTCGGCCTGCGCCGCCGCGACTTCCAGCGTGAGCGCCTGCCAGGGCACTATTTCACTTTCTGCTTGTTCTCCTGCGCCAGCTTTTGCTCGAGGTAATGGATCGAGGTGCCGCCACGCAGGAAGCGGCTGTCGTGCAGCAGTTCGCGGTGCAACGGCAGGTTGGTCAGGATGCCCTCGATCGCCATTTCCGAGAGCGCGATGCGCATGCGCCGGATCGCCTGATCGCGGGTCGCGCCGTAGGCGATCAGCTTGCCGACCATGGAATCGTAGTACGGCGGCACGCTGTAGCCGGCGTAGACGTGCGAATCGACGCGGATGCCGGGCCCGCCCGGCGGATGGTAGGACGTGATCTTGCCCGGCGAGGGCGTGAATTTGTAGGGATCTTCGGCGTTGATACGGCACTCGATGGCGTGGCCGCGCAGCACGATGTCCTTCTGCCGCAGGCGCAGCTTTTCGCCGGCGGCGACGCGAATCTGCTCCTGCACCAGGTCGATGCCGGTGATCATCTCGGTCACGGGATGCTCGACCTGGATGCGCGTGTTCATCTCGATGAAAAAGAACTCGCCGTTCTCGTACAGGAATTCGAAGGTGCCGGCGCCGCGGTAGCCGATCTTGCGGCAGGCTTCGGCGCAGCGCTCGCCGATCTTGACGCGCTGCTTCTCGGTGAGCTCGGGCGCCGGCGCTTCCTCGATGATCTTCTGGTGGCGCCGCTGCATCGAGCAGTCGCGCTCGCCGAGGTAGAGGACGTTCTTGTGGCTGTCGGTGAGGATCTGGATCTCGATATGGCGCGGGTTCTCCAGATAGCGCTCCATGTACACGGTGGCGTTGCCGAACGCGGCCAGCGCCTCGCTGCGCGTCATGTTGACGGCGTTGAGCAGCGCCGCCTCCGTGTGCACGACGCGCATGCCGCGGCCGCCGCCGCCGCCGGCGGCCTTGATGATCACCGGGTAGCCGATCTTGCGCGCGATGCGCACCGTCTCCTTGACGTCCTCGGGCAGCGCGCCTGCCGAGCCGGGAACACAGGGCACCCCGGCCTTCTCCATCGCCTGCTTGGCGCTCACCTTGTCGCCCATCAGGCGGATATTCTCGGGATGCGGACCGATGAACACGAACCCCGAGCGCTCCACGCGCTCGGCGAAATCGGCGTTCTCGGAAAGAAAGCCGTAGCCGGGGTGGATGGCCTCGGAATCGGTAACCTCGGCAGCGCTGATGATCGCCGCCATGTTGAGGTAGCTCTCGCGCGCCGGGGGCGGGCCGATGCACACCGACTCGTCGGCGAGCTTGACGTACTTGGCCTCGGTGTCGGCGGTCGAGTGCACGACCACGGTGCGGATGCCCATCTCGCGGCAGGCGCGCTGGATGCGGAGCGCGATCTCGCCGCGGTTGGCGATCAGGATTTTCTCGAACACCAGGCTACGCGATGATGAACAGCGGCTGCCCGAACTCCACCGGCTGGCCGTTCTCGACCAGGATGGCCTTGATGACGCCGGTAGCGTCGGCCTCGATTTCGTTCATCAGCTTCATGGCCTCGATGATGCAGACCGTCTCGCCGGCCTTGATGCTCTGGCCGAGCTCGACGAAGACCTTGGCCTCCGGCGCGGCCGAGCGGTAGAACGTGCCCACCATGGGCGCCTTGAGCACATGGCCTTCGGCCACCGGCTCCGTGATGGCGGCGGTTGCCGTTGTCGCCGCGGCAGCGGCGGAGGCGGGACCGGGCGCGGCCGGCGCGGTGGTGGTCGCGGCCGGCGCCGACGGCGCGAGCGGCGTCACCGTTGCTTCGCCGCCCTTGACGATCTTTACCTTCTCCTCGCCCTCGGTGATTTCCAGTTCGGCGATGCCGGACTCCTGCACGAGGTCAATCAGCTTCTTCAGCTTGCGCAGATCCATTGGTTTTCCTCCCGGCGGCCCCGTGGGCCGCCGCGCGCACGCCGGGCCTAGGCCCGGCTGCTTCCTTTGAGGCGCTCGATGGCGTACTCGAGCGCAAGATCGTAGCCGTGACTGCCGAGACCCAGAATCGAGCCGACCGCCACTGCGGTGAAATGCGAATGGGCGCGCCATGGCTCGCGCGCGTGGATGTTCGACAGGTGCACCTCGATGAACGGGATCTGCACTGCGGTCAGCGCATCCCGCAGCGCGATGCTGGAGTAGGTAAAGGCCGCCGGATTGAGGATGATGAAGCCGACGCGCTCGCGTTGGGCCTGCTGCACGCGGTCGACTGCGACGCCTTCATGGTTGGTCTGCAGAAAGTCGAGCTTCACGCCCGACGCCTTCGCCCGCGCCGCCAGGCGCCGCTCGATCTGCGGTAGCGTATCGCGGCCATACAGGTGCGGCTCGCGGGTACCGAGCAGGTTGAGGTTCGGTCCGTTCAACAGCAGGACGGACCGCGATTTGCTGGACTTGGCCATTTTTCCCGGAAGAAGCGGCAATATAGCCGAAATTACCGTTCGTCTGGAATTCGGGGGTATGGGCGCAGCATAGCTCAGCTCGCGCATCCCTTACGAGTTTTTACACTTTAATTGCGGATTAGCCGCTTTTTGCCGAAGATCACGCCGTTTTCGCTACCAGTTGACCCACTTCCGCGATCCCGGCGCGCTCTAGGACCCGTCCAGCTTGTGACGTTTTTAACGCCAGACGCTCGTCCCGGGGGTCGAAAACCTGAAGGCGCAGTGGCGCACCCTGCCAATCCAGCTTGAATACGCTCACCGACCGCGCCCGGTCGCCGGCAAAGCGTCGCCCCTCGGCCGTGTCGAAAGCGAGATTGCGCTCGAGCAGGAACAGCTCGACGTCCTTGGTGCTCTCCGGAAACAGCTGCAGCTCGATCTCGGCGTAGGGGCCGGCAAGCCCGGTGAGCACCGGGCCTGTGAGGTACGGGCTGAAGTGCGCGAGCGCTCGCATGGCATCGAGCGCGACGCGCCGCAGCTCGGCGATCAATTCGGGGTGCTCTTCGGCTTGGTAGAGCTCGCGATAGGCGCGCAACTCCGCCTCGATTTCGTGATTGGCGGGCAGGGCCTCGGTAGTGGGCGCCCCGAGCTGGCGCGCGGCTTTTCGCTTGGCGAGCGCGAAATCGTCGATGCCGTCCTCGGCCATCAGGCGGGCGGCAGCGGCGGCGATGCGCAGGCGCATGCCGTTCTGCCGCGAGTTCGAGCGGCTCATAGCCGCGGCATCATAGCGCAACGCCCCGAGGGGCCATCGCGTACAATCGCCGCCCTTTCTTTCCCCCGCCATGGCCGCACACCTGCACATCCTGGGCATCTGCGGCACCTTCATGGGCGGCCTGGCGGCGATCGCGCGTCAGGCGGGCCTGCGCGTCACGGGCTGCGACGCCAACGTGTATCCGCCGATGAGCTCTCAGCTCGCGGCGCTTGGCATCGAGCTGACCGAAGGCTACGACCCGGCGCAGCTCGCACTCGCACCGGACCTGTGGGTGGTGGGCAACGTCGTGACGCGCGGCAATCCGCTGATGGAGGCGATTCTCGATTCCGGCCAGCGCTACATTTCCGGGCCGCAGTGGCTTGCCGAAAATGTACTGGCGGGTCGCCACGTCCTGGCGGTCGCGGGAACCCACGGCAAGACCGGCACCTCGTCGATGCTCGCCTGGATCCTGGAGCACACCGGGCGCAAGCCAGGATTCCTGATCGGTGGCCTGCCGTCCAACTTCGGCGTCAGTGCACGGCTGGGCGAATCCGACCTGTTCGTCATCGAGGCCGATGAGTACGACACCACGTTTTTCGACAAGCGCTCGAAATTCGTCCACTACCGGGCCAGGACCGCAGTTTTGAACAATCTTGAGTTCGATCATGCTGACATCTTCGCCGATCTTGCGTCTATTGAACGTCAATTTCACAATTTCCTCCGAATCCTCCCGAGCTCCGGACTGATTGTGATGAACGGTAATGACGAGAACCTGGAGCGAGTGCTTACGCAGGGATGCTGGACCCCCGTTGAGCGTTTCGGCGTAGAGAGCGGCTGGCGGGCCGGTGCGCCCGGGGTCGACCAGGGCTTCGACGTGCGCCTGCAGGGCAGGGTGCTTGGCCGCGTGCACTGGAGCGAGGCGGGGGAGCACAATCGGCAGAACGCGCTGGCGGCAATCGCCGCGGCACGCCACGTCGGCGTTCCGGTCGGGGCGGCGATCCAGTCACTGGCGGGCTACAAAGGCGTGCGCCGCCGGCTCGAGCTGTACGGCGAGGCGCGCGGCGTCAGCGTGTACGACGATTTCGCGCACCATCCGACGGCCATCAGCGCGACCCTCGAGGGTTTGCGATCCCGCGCCGGTACCGCGCGCATCCTGGCCGTGCTCGAGCCGCGCTCCAATACGATGAAGCTCGGCGTGATGAAGGATCGGCTGGCGACGAGCCTGGCGGGCGCCGACCGCAGCTTCGTTTATGCGCGCGGCCTGGGCTGGGACGCGGCAGTGGCGCTCAAACCCCTCGGGGAGCGCGCGCGCAGCTTCGAGCAGCTCGATGCGCTGGTGGCGGCGGTGGCCGCCGAGGCGCGCCCGGGGGACCACGTACTTGTCATGTCCAACGGCGCGTTTGGCGGCGTGCACGCCAAGCTGCTCGCGGCGATCGGCGCGCAGGCCGCGGCTTGATCATTTACCTGCACGGCTTCAATTCCTCGCCCCGGTCCCACAAGGCTCAGGTGCTGGCGCAGTTGATGGCCGAGCGCGGCCTGAGCGCGCGCTGTGCCTGCCCGGTGCTGCCGCCGCTCGCCGCCGACGCCATCGCCGCCATCGAAGCGTTGATGGCGCGCCACGCGGGGATGCGCTACTGCTTCCTCGGCTCATCGCTCGGTGGCTATTACGCGACCTACCTCGCCGAGAAGCATGCGCAGAAGGCGGTCCTGGTCAATCCCGCGATCGAGCCCCATATCGGCCTGCGCGCGTATCTCGGCGAGCAGAAAAACCTGCATACCGGTGAGCCCTACGCGCTGACTGAAGCGCACTTGCAGGACTGGCGCAGGCTCTGGCTGCCGCAGATCACGCCTGCCCGCTACCTGCTGATTGTCGAGACCGGCGACGAAGTTCTGGACTATCGCCAAGCGGTGGCGCGCTACCGTGACGCCGAGCAGGTGGTGGTGCAAGGCGGCGATCACAGCCTGCAGAGCTTTCCACAGCATCTGCCGCGCATCCTCGCCTTCGCGGGACTCTGAGATGCACGTGCTCTACGAGGAAGACGGCGATTTCAAGGTCGGCAGCGTGCTCGCGCAGGCGCCGGCAT
>JBDTMD010000131.1:0-5849 GCA_039934435.1 Burkholderiales bacterium | reverse complement strand
CGCGCGGCTCGAAGAGCACCGTGCCGTGGAGCTGGTGAAGACCAAGGACGGCGCCGCGCTCGCCGGCGTGCTGATGATCGACATGCGCACGGGCGAGTACGTGTTCGTACGCGCGAAGGCGGTGCTGCTCGCCACCGGCGGCGGGCCGACCATGTACCGCTACCACACGCCCTCCGGCGACAAGAGCTGCGACGGGCTCGCCATGGCGCTGCGCGCGGGGCTGCCGCTGCGGGACATGGAGATGGTGCAGTTCCACCCGACCGGCCTGCTCGCCGGCCCGCACACGCGCATGACCGGCACGGTACTGGAGGAAGGGCTGCGCGGCGCCGGCGGCTACCTGCTCAATGGGGCGAAGGAACGCTTCATGCCGCGCTACGATCCGCTCGCCGAGCGCGCGACGCGCGACTTCGTTTCGCGCGCCATGATCACCGAGATGCGCAAGGGCAGCGTGACGCCGAACGGCGGCCTGTACATCTCGATGGCGCATCTCGGCCCGGACCAGGTGGCGAAGAACTTCAAGGGCATGGTCGAGCGCTGCGCCGACTGCGGCTTCGACCTCGCCGGCGGCCTGGTCGAAGTGGTGCCGACGGCGCATTACATGATGGGCGGCGTCGAGTTCCGGCCCGACTGCGCGACGGAACTGCCCGGATTGTTCGTGGCCGGCGAGGATGCGGGCGGCGTGCACGGCGCGAACCGCCTGGGCGGCAACGGCGTCGCCAATTCCACCGTGTTCGGCGCGGTGGCGGGCGACACGATGGCGGCCTGGGTGAGAAAGGAAGGCGCGCTGCGCGCTGCGGACAGTGGCGCGATCGACGCCGCCATTGCGCGCTGCGAGCCGAAGACGGCCGCCACGCACGGATCGCTGGAGCCCCTGCGCGAGCGGCTCTACGACGTGATGTGGGACAAGGTCGGCGTCATCCGCGACGCCGCCGGCCTGCAGACGGCGATCGCCGAGCTCTCGACGATCGGCGACGAACTGGCGGCCACTGGCATCGCCGACGCCAATCGCGCGTTCAGCGTGAGCTGGCACGATTGGCTGAACCTCAAGAGCCTCACCGAGACGAGCCTTGTCATCGCGCAGGCCGCGCTCGCGCGCGAAGACTCGCGCGGCGCGCATTTTCGCGAGGATTTCCCGGCCGCCGGTCCGCTCGAGCGCTCCGCCTACTCGAGCGTGCGCCTCGCCGCAGGCGAAATCCGCGTCGCCCTGCGGCCGGTCGCCTTCACCCGGGTGCGCCCGGGCGAAAGCCTGCTCAACCGAGGTGCTTCCTGAAGAACGCCAGGGTTCTTTCGCGCGCGAGCTTGGACGCCTCCGCGTTGTAGGAGCCGCGGTGATCGCAGTTGAAGCCGTGCCCGGCACCGGGGTAGTAGTGCGCCGTGATCTCCGGATGCGCCTTGGCGATCGCCTTGGCCTGCTCGAGGCTGGGAGTCTTGTCTTCCTCGCCGAAATTGCACATTGTCGGGCACTTCGGCTTTTCGCCGATGAAGCCCGGCATGCCGCCGCCGTAGTAGGGCACCGCGCAGGCCAATCCGGAAAGCCGCGCCGCCGCCACCCAGGCCACCGTGCCGCCCCAGCAATAGCCGACGATGCCGACTTTGCCGGCGGACTTGGCGACTTCGACTGCCGCCGCCGCGTCCTGCATGGTCTGCTTCCAATCCGCCTTCTGCATCAGCGTACGGCCCGCCTCGATCTCGGGCGGCGTATAGCCGGTGTCATAGCCGCGCTGCATGCGGTCGAACATGGCCGGGGCGATGACGAGATAGCCGTCCGCCGCGTAGCCGTCCGCGACCGCCTTGATGTGCGTGTTGACGCCGAAGATCTCCTGGATCACCACCACGGCGCCGCGCGCCTTGCCGGCGGGATCGGCGCGGTAGGCGGCGAGCTTGTGGCCGTCGGCCGCCTTCAGTTCGATCATGCTTGCCATGCGTCCTCCTCCTGAAAAGCCTGCGGTTAGAATCGATATTATGAAGAAGAATCCGGGCGAACTGTTCCGTCTGGCGAAGCAGGCGCTGCTCAATGCAGGCGCGCACGAGATCATGGCCGACACTGCGGCGCAGCATCTGCTGCGCGCCGAACAGCAGGGCCTGTCCACGCATGGCATGTCGCGCGTGCCGTTTTACTGCTCGATGCTGAGGAACGGGCGCGCCGACGGCGCCGCGCGCCCGGCGATCGCCGCCGAGAAGGCTGCGGTCTGCCTGATCGACAACGCCGACGGCCTGCCCTACGAGTCCTGCGCCCTGGCGATCGACGAAGTGATCCGGCGCGCGCGCCTGAACGGCATCGGCTTTGCCGGCATCAAGAACAGCGGGCACGTCGGCGTGCTCGGCATCCACCTGCTCAAAGTGACCGCGGCCGGCCTGGTGGGCGTGGCGTTCACCAATTCGCCGGCGGCGATCCCGCCCTGGGGTGGGAAAAAAGCGCTGTTCGGCACCGATCCGGTCGCTTTCGCCTTCCCGCGCAAGGATGCGGAGCCGATCGTCATCGATCTGGCGCTTACCACCGTGGTGCGCGGCAAGATCATGGTGGCGATGCAAAAGGGCGAGAAGATCCCGGAAGGCTGGGCGCTGGACCGCAATGGCAAACCGACCACCGACTCGAAGGAAGCCATCGAGCATGGGAGCCTGTTTGCCATCGGCGGCGCCAAGGGTGCGATGCTCGCGCTGGCCTTCGAGCTGATGTGCGCCGCGCTGACCGGCGCCGCGATCGGCGCCGAGGCCGATTCGTTCTTTGCCGAGCGCGGCAACAAGCCGCGCATCGGCCAGGCGTTCCTCGCCATCGACCCGTCGGCGCTCGCCGGCACGGACCGGTACCTCGAGCGCGTCGAGACCGTGGTGCGCGCCATGCTCGCCGATGAAGGCGTGCGGCTCCCGGGGTCGAGGCGCTTCGCTGCGGAAAAGCGCCTGGCACGCGAGGGCATCGAGGTGGCCGACGATCTGCTGGCGAAGATCGAGAAGCTGGCGGCGGCCTGAGATGCGCTGGGCGGCGATCGTCGAGTTTCCGAAGATGAAGGTGGCGCTGGCGACGCGCGCCGAGCGCGTCGCCGAAATCCGCTACCTGCCGCCGGCGAGCGCGGCGCTCGCGGCGCAGAAGGCGCTGGCCGAGCGCGCGGTGCGCCAGCTCGAGCAATACCGCGACGACCCCGATACCGTGTTCGACCTGCCGCTCGCCATCGACGGCTCGCCGTTCCAAAAGAGCGTCTGGGAAGCGATGCGCGCTATCCCGCGCGGTGGCACGCGCACTTACGGCGATCTGGCGCGTGAGCTCGGCGACGAGGCCCGCGCCGTCGGCCAGGCCTGCGGCGACAACCGCCTGCCGATCGTCATTCCCTGTCACCGCGTCGTCGCCGCCGACGGCATCGGCGGCTTTGCGCACGCCACGGACGGCTACCTGATCGAGGCCAAGCGTTGGTTGCTCCTGCACGAAGCGCAGGCGGACGCGTTCGCGCTCAAGCCCTGAGCGAGGCCGACGCCGCCCGGGCGGACGCGTTTTGCGACGCGTTGTGGCTCGAAGACGGGCTGGCGAAGAACACGCTTGAGTCCTATCGCCGAGACCTGGCGCAGCTCGCCGTATTTCTGCAAGGGCGCGCGCTCGTGCAGGCGCGCGAGCAGGACCTGTTCGGCTTTCTCGCCTCGCGCCGCGGCCGCAACACGAGCGCGGCGCGCATGCTCTCGACGCTGAAGCGCTTCTTCCGTTATTGCCTGCGCGAGCGCCTGGTCGCGGCCGACCCGACGCTGAAGCTCGATCCGCCGCGGCGCGCGCCGCGCTTCCCCAAGACTTTGTCCGAAGCCGACGTCGAGGCGCTGCTCGCCGCACCGGACGTCGAGACGCCGCGCGGGCTGCGCGACCGCGCCATGCTGGAAGTGCTCTACGCCTCGGGCCTGCGCGTCTCCGAGCTCGTGACGCTGAAGGTGTTCGAGGCCAATCTCGACGCCGGGGTCGTGCGCGTGCTTGGCAAGGGCGCCAAGGAGCGCCTGGTGCCACTGGGCGAGGAGGCGGTGTCCTGGGTGCAGCGCTACCTGGCGCGGGCGCGGCCCGCGCTGCTGAAACGGAAATCGAGCGACGCGCTGTTCGTCACCGAGCGTGGCGCGGGCATGACGCGCCAGGCCTACTGGCACTTGCTCAAGCGCTACGGCCGGCAGGCGATTCCCGGCAAGCCGCTTTCCCCGCACGTCGTGCGACACGCCTTCGCCACGCACCTCATCAACCACGGGGCGGACCTGCGCGTGGTGCAGATGCTCCTCGGGCACGCCGATATCTCTACGACGCAGATTTACACGCACGTCGCGCGCGAGCGCCTGAAGGCGCTGCACGCGAAGCACCATCCGCGTGGCTGACACGCCGGCGACCGCGTTCCTGAAGGCGCAGCGCGTCGCCTATTCGGAGCACGAGTACGAATACGTCGAGCACGGCGATCGCAAGGTGTCGACCAAGAACCTCGCGCGCCAGGCGGGCGTGAAGCGCATCGAGCCCTGCCGGCCCGAGGCGGCGCAGCGCCATTCGGGCTACCAGATGGGCGGCACCTCGCCGTTCGGCACGAAAAAGAAGCTCGCCGTGTACCTCGAGCGCTCGATCCTCGAGCTGGCGCGCGTGCTCGCGCCCGAGCTGGTGGACGTGGCGCTCGCGGACTAGCGCTTGCGTTCGATCGCCACGCCGACGAGCTTGGCGTTGGCGAGCACGCCGACTTTGGCCGCGCTTACCTTGACCCAGGGGGCGCCGAAATCCTCGAGCAGCAGCCGCGCGATGCGTTCGGCCAGCGTTTCCACCAGGCGGAAATGGCCGCTCGCGGCGAGCGCGCGGATCTTCAGCGCCACCTGCTCGTAGTCGATGGTGTCGGCCACCCGGTCGCTCTTGAACACCGCGGTGCCGGGGATGCCGATCTCCAGATCGACGGACACCGTCTGCGCCACGTGGCGCTCGCGCTGGTGGATGCCGATCAGCGCTTCGACGCGCAAGTCGCGGATCTGGATGGCGTCCATGGGTGCGCGATTATAGGGGCGCGCGGGTAACATTCGGGTCATGCAGAGCGCACTGGTCGTTGCTTGCTCCTACCTCGTCGGTTCGGTGTCTTTTGCCATCGTGCTCAGCCGCGTTGCCGGCATACCCGATCCGCGCAGCTACGGCTCGGGCAATCCCGGCGCGACCAACGTGCTGCGCAGCGGCAACAACTGGGTCGCCGCGCTCACTCTGCTCGGCGACGGCGGCAAGGGCTGGCTGGCGGTACTGCTGGCCCAGCTCTGGACCGGGCAGTCGGCGCTTGACGGCGTCGTCGTGCCGCTCGCGGGCGTGGCAGTGTTTCTCGGCCACCTGTTTCCCGTCTTCCACCGCTTCGCCGGCGGCAAAGGCGCGGCGACCGCGGCCGGCGTGCTGCTGGCGTTCAGTCCCTGGCTCGGCCTGGCGACGCTCGCGACATGGATCGCGATCTTGGCTTTCTTCCGCATCTCGTCAATCGCCGGGCTGGTCGCGGCGGTATTCGCGCCGTTCTATACGTTCTGGCTGTTCGGCTTGCGTCCGGTGTTTCCGGCGGTGCTCGCCATTGCCGTGCTCATGGCCTGGCGGCACAAGGACAACCTGCGGCGCTTGCTGTCGGGCGCCGAGCGCCGCGTGGGCGACAGGGCTAGTCCGCCGCCGCCAGATCCCAGCGGGGACGCACGGTAAAGGCGTGGCCCGCGCCGGCGGCGAGGCCTGCCTGCAGGCGCAGCGCCGCGGCGAGCGCGATCATGGCGCCGTTGTCGGTGCACAACTCCGGTTCGGGACAGACCACGTCGAATCCCTGCGACTTGCCTTTGGCGTCGAGCGCGGCGCGCAGTTGGCGGTTGGCGCCGACGCCGCCGGCGACCACCAGTTGCGTGAG
>JBDTMD010000130.1:0-5891 GCA_039934435.1 Burkholderiales bacterium | reverse complement strand
CCATGCGCTCCTCGGCGCTTTCCGCGGCAACGCCGGCGAGCACGTCGCCCGAGCGATGCGGCGATGCCTTGGCAAGCAGCGTGCGCAGGTCCGGGAACCGCCACGCCACCCCGTCCACGCTGTGCGCGTAGCCCACGCTCAAGCCTTCGCCGCCTTCGCCAGGAACCGGTCGAGCTGGTCCGCGAAGCGCTTTCGCTCCACATTCCCCAGCGCCTCCGGCCCACCCGTCCTCACCCCGGTCCCCCGCAACTCATCCAGGTAATTCCTCAGCGCCAGCCGCGCCTGGATGGTCTCCGTCGTATAGAACTCCCCCCGCGGATTGAGCGCATGCCCGCCTTTCGCGATCACATCCGCGGCGAGCGGAATATCCGCCGTAATCACCAGATCCCCCGCCTGCAGCTCGCGCACGATATGGCTGTCCGCAACGTCGATGCCACGCGGCACCTGCAACGCGCGGATGTACTTGGAAGGCGGCGTGCGCAGCATCTTATTCGCCACCAGCGTCATGGAACGCTGGGTGCGCTCCGCCGCGCGGTACAGGATGTCCTTGATGACCGCCGGGCAGGCATCGGCGTCGACCCAGATATGCACAAACCCTCCGGCGGGAACGCCCCGCGGACGCATAATGCCCCACGACCAAGGCAGGAAGGAACCGCCATGCCGCTCGAACTCATCGTTCCGCTCAGCTTCGTCCTTTCGCTCGTCGCCTACGCCTGGATCGCCAAGTGGTACCTGATGCCGACGCTCGCCGGGCTGCCGCGCCCAAAGGCGCTCGTGCCGCTGCTCCTGCTGCACACCTTCCGCTTCATCGGCCTCGCGTTCCTCGTCCCGGGCGTGACGGCGCAGCCGCTCGACCCGCGCTTCGCCAACCCCGCGGCCTACGGCGACCTGCTCGCGTCGCTGCTCGCGTTCCTCGCCATCATCGCGCTGCGCCAACGATGGCGCGCCGCGATCGCGCTGGTGTGGATCTTCAACGTGGCAGGGACCGTGGACCTGCTCTACGCCCTCACGCAGGGCGCGCGCTTCAATCTCCCGGGCGCGATGGGGGCGACGTTCTTCATCCCGGCAGTGATCGTGCCGGCGCTGCTCGTCACCCACGTGGTGATCTTCATCCTGCTGCTCCGGCGCGAGCCCAAACTGTAAGGCCGGTTAGACGAGCCGGATTCTCCCGACCGAGGCGGCGCCAATGCGAGGCGCGGGAGTAGAATCGCCCCATGCTCGACTGGGCCACCTGCCAGGCGGTTGAACGCGACGCTGAAAGGCTGAGCGGCGCGTGGGTGTTCCGCGGCACCCGCGTACCGGTAAGCTCGCTGTTCGAGAACCTGGAGGGCGGCGCGACGCTCGACCAGTTCCTCGAATGGTTCCCGGGCGTAGCGCGCGCCCAGGCCGAAGCGGTCCTCGAGCACGCCGCACGCAGCCTGCAGCCCGCCTGACACAGCCCACCGCGTGCGCATCCTGTTCGACCAGGGCACGCCGGCTCCATTGCGGGACCACCTTCCCGGCAACAGCGTGCACACTGCCTACGAAAGAGGCTGGTCCACTTTGCGCAATGGCGAATTGCTGGAAAAGGCGGAAGCGGAGTTCGACCTGCTGGTCACCACGGACCGCAATCTGGGCAGCCAGCAGAACATGAAGGGGCGCAAGCTCGCGATCCTGGTATTGCCGACCACCAACTGGCTGCGCCTGCGCACCGTAGCCGACAAGATCGCCGGGTTCGCGAATACGCTTCGACCAGGCGACATCAAGGAATTTCCGTTCTGATTGGTAAAGCCGGCTAGGCGAGCCGGAAGCGCTTGCGCGCGACGTACGCACCAAAATCCGCGCGCATGACCTTGCTGTACTGCTTCACCTTGTCCCCGCTCCAGTCCTTCCCGCGCCTCCCATCGTAGGCATCGAGCTCGCGCTCGACGGCCCCAGTGTCGTAGCGGTCGGTGTGGACGGTGGCAGACAACGACAGCCGCGCACTCAGCGGCTCCTTCGCCTCGGGATAGCCGAGCGCGAGGCCGGCGACCGGCACGACCCAGTCGGGCAGCGAGAGCAGCTCATCCACCTTCGAGACATGGTCGCGGATCTGGCTGATGGGGCAAGTACCCAGACCGATCAACTCAGCGGCAGACACGAACGCGCTCAACGCAATCGCCGCATCGACCGTGGCATTGAAGAAGGCATCCAGGTGCTCGTTCGGAAACTCCGCCTTCTTCCGCGCAAACAGCCGCCGCATCCGAAATCCGTCTGCGCAGAAGACGAACAGCTCGGGCGCCTGTGCGAGCCACGGCGAGCCCGGCAGCAGCGAAGTAATCGCGGCGCGCTTCGCCGCATCGGCAACTCTGATGATCGTCGCCTGCTGCAGGTCGCTCTTCGTGGGCGCCGACAAAGCCGTCGCGCAAAGCAACCGCACCACCTCCTCCGGCACCGCATCGCGCCGGTAGCGCCGGCACACCGAGCGCTCGTTCAGCGCGGCGAGGGCGTCGACGTGAGGTAGATCGGCGGGAAGCTCGACGGCCGCGCCGAAACGGCGTGCAACGGCAGCAGAAATACGGGACGAAGCTGCAGGCATGAGGCGATCTCCCGGGGAGCGGGAGAGGGTAGCACCCTACTTCCTGCCGAGATAAGCGACGGCCTCGATCTCGACCAGTGTCTCCTTCCCCGCGAGCGAGCGCACCTCCACCAGCGTCGACGCCGGAAAGTCCCCGGAGAAAAACTCGCGGCGCGCCTTCCAGACCTCGGTGTTCTTCGTGATGTCGACCACATAAATGGTCATCTTGACGAGGTCCGCCATGCTGCCGCCCGCAGCTTCGCAGATGCGCTTGATGCGATCGAAGATGTGCCGCGCCTGCTCGTACTCATTGGACCCCACGAGCGTCTTCCCGCCCTCGAACGGCCGCGCCACCTGGCCGGAGATGAAGAGGAAATCCCCGGCGCGGATGCCGTTGGTCCACAGCCCCGGCTCGGCTTCCGCCACATTAGGTACATCAACCTTGCTTCTCGGCATCGCGATCTCCTATAGCACGCCCGATATCCCGCCATCCAGTTTCACGCGGGTCCCGCTCAATCCTACCGGACTCCCTCGGCGGGCGGCTTGAACTTCGACAAGGTCGCAAGCTGGTCAGCGGAAATCAAGCCGGTGTAGCGGCGGCCGCTGATGATCCAGGTCGGATAGTCCTTGATGTCGTTCGCGACGCAATCGAAGTTGGCCACGCCCCTGCGCCCGTCCGGCGAGCACTCGACGTAGGGCAAGCGGTCGACGGAAGCCTCGAACAGCTCTTTCTGCTTCTGGCAGGTCGGGCACCAGTACGCGCCATAGAAGCGCGCGCCGGATGCGCGCAGGTGGACGGCGAGCGCCTTCAGGTAGGGCTTCTCGGGCCCGGCGGCGGGATTGAACAGGCCGCTGAAGTTCAGGAACAATCCGAAAACGATCACGACGGCTGCGCCGACCGGAAGCGGCAGCGATTTGGCCCACGCGTTCTCCGACACGAGCGCGGGCCTGCGCACCAGCAGCAGGACCAGCAACGCATTCGCGATGCCGAAAGAGGCGAGGCAGTAGGCGCAGGTCGCCTCGATCACGAACACCGAGACCGCGGTGAGATACCAGCTCACCGCGGCGCCGATGACGGCGATGGTCAATGCCATGCGCCAGGAGGCCGCGCGGGTGCGCAAGCGCCAGATCAGCCGCGCGAGCAGCGCGTAAGTCACGAGGCCCCATAGGGCAATCGGCTGGCCGAGCAACGTGGACCAGCGGCTTTGCTGAACCAGGTCGCACTCGGAGTCCGCCCCGCAGAACGCCGGATGCGCGCCAAACCAGGCGACGAAAGTCAGATAGGAGGTCAGCGCGATTCCGGCCACGGCGAGCCCGAGCAGCCAGTTGTCGAGCAGATGCGCGCCGCGCGTTCGCGCGGCCCCGCCCTCCGCCGCCGGCGCCTCGGCGCGATGCCCCGCCCCGGCGTTGTCCCCGGATCCATGCTTGCCGGAGCGGCGGTGCTTTTTCGACATGTCGTTGTGAATGTTGGATACGGCGACTGGTTGCGCGAGCTACAAGACTCCCGACATACCGCCATCCAGATTCACACTGGTCCCGGTGACATAGCTCGCCGCGCCGGAGACCAGGAACGCAATCACGTTCGCCACCTCCTCGGCCTCGCCGACACGCCCGAGCGGAATGTCGCCGCGCATCGACTCATACAATTTCTCCACCTTCACCCCCTCGCGCTTCGCGCGCGTCTCCCACTGCCCGGCCTTGATGCGGCCGATGCAGACGGTGTTGACCAGGATGTTATGCGCCGCGTACTCCTTGGACAGCGCCTTGGTCAAAGCAAGCCCCGCGGCGCGCGTCACCGCGGTCGGCATATTGGTGGCGCCCGGCTGCTTGCCGCCGATCGTCGTGATGTTGACGATGCGCCCGCCGCCGCGCAGCTTCATCTGCGGCAGCACGAGGCGGCACAGCCGCACCGCCGCCATCAGCTTCAGATCGATGTCCGCCTGCCACATCGCATCATCCACCTTCTCGAACTCGCCGCGCATCGAGGTGCCGGCGTTGTTCACCAGGATGTCGAGCCCGCCCCAGCGCTCCATTACAGTCCTCACCACTTTCTCGAGGTCCGCCAGCTTTGTTACGTCCGCCTGCAGCGGCAGCGCCTCGCCGCCCGCCGACTCGATCTCCCCCGCGCAACGCTCCAATCCCTCCAGCCCGCGCGCGACGAGCGCCACGCGCGCGCCTTCGCGCGCCAAAGTCAGCGCCGTAGCCTTGCCGATGCCCTGCGTCGCGCCGGTGACGAGCGCGCACTTGCCTTTCAGTCCGAGATCCACGCTACGGCTTCCGCGGCCCGAACTTGCGCCGATGCATTTCCTTCAGCATCTCTTCCTTCGACGCGAAGGTGTGCCCCGCGAACTGTCCCTTGTGGCAGTGGTAACCGCCCGCGCCGCGCTGCTTGTGGCAGCCGTAGGAATCCAGGGGATCGCCGCCGTGGGCGATCGCGGCCGCAGGAACGCCCAGGAGGACAAAGAGCGCGATCACACGTCCGGATAGAGCGCGTTGCATCGTACGCCTGACGCTACGCTCGCCGCGCCACGCGGTCAAACGTGATCCATTACCATCGAAGAGCGATGATGCAGATCCGAAAGAATCGGGAAACCGATTTCGCAGCGACGCTGGCGATCGTCAACGAGGCGGCACAGGCCTATCGCGGCGTGATCCCGGCCGACCGGTGGCACGAGCCCTACATGCCGGCGGATGAACTGAAGAGCGAGGTCGCGGACGGCGTCGCCTTCTGGGTCGCGGAGGAAGACGGGCGCCTGCTCGGCGTGATGGGAATTCAGGACAAGGGAGAAGTCACCCTGGTGCGCCACGCCTACGTCTCGCCGGGCGCGCAAAAGAAAGGCGTGGGTACCAAGCTCCTGCGACATGTCGAGGGACTCACGGGCAAGCCCGTCCTGATCGGCACCTGGGCGGCCGCGACCTGGGCCATCGATTTCTATCGCCGCAACGGCTACACCGTCGTCGCCGACAGAGAAAAGGATTCCCTGCTGCGAAAGTACTGGTCGATCCCCGCGCGACAGGTCGAAACGTCGGTAGTGCTCGCCGATGGGCGCTGGATGCAAGCCCAGCGCAGAATTCCAGCGGACCGCTAGCCGCCACTGAGCGCAATGTCTGCGCGCCGCGTGAAAGCTCAGGCTTTCTCCGGCGGCGCCGCAATCAGCGCCGCCGCACTTCCCGCGAACGCGAGCACCGCAAACGTGACGAGCGAAGTCGAATAGGTCCCGGTCCAGTCGCGCAGCGCCCCCGAGAGCACTGGCCCCGAAGCCTGGGCGACGACCTGCACGGTGAGCGCGACGCCGCGGATCGCGCCGTAGCTCGCGCGGCCGAAGTAATCCGCCCAGGCGATCGGCAACAGCGT
>JBDTMD010000129.1:0-5893 GCA_039934435.1 Burkholderiales bacterium | reverse complement strand
ACCACGCCGCTGGTCATTTTCCCGGTAAGCGTGTTCCTGCTGAAGAACCGCGAGGAGCTGACGGCGCGCACGCTGAGCGGCGCGGCGCTGGTGCTCGCGGGCATCGCCGCGCTTGCCGCAAGGTGAGAAGCGGGGTCAGCGCTCGCCCGCCCCGGGCGCAAGGCAGGCACGCCCGGCCCGCGCGACGATGACCGCGGTGCGGTCGCGGGCCAGCAGGCACATCGGCAGCCCGAGCGGCAATTCCGCTTCGTAACGTTGCACCGGCATGATCGCGTACGCATGCCCGCTCGCGCGCCAGACGCTGCGAAAACGCTCCAGATCGGGCAGGACCTTGTTCGGCTCGGCGGCGATGCCGAGCGCCAGTTCCCCCTGGTAATCGACGAGCGTAACGAAACGATGCACGTGCAGCGGCAGCGTCTGGTCGTACATCTGCACGCTGTAGAACGGCACGGTGGCATCGAATTTTCCGATCCGCGCCTGCGCGGCGTCCACCAGCGCTTCGGACGAATAGCTGCCGGCAAAAGACTGCGCGCCCACGAGCAGAAGCTGGCAGGCGAGGCACGTGGACACGGCGGCGGCGCAAAGCGCGATCAGCGGTCTTGAGCGGGCGGCGAGCTGCCGTGCGAGCGCCGCGCCGAGCATCATCGCGCTCCCGGCGGCGAGGATCCACGGGGCGTAATGCCCGGCCGGCGCGCCGCCGCGCGTCACGAGCCAGTAGAGGGCAAGCACGCACAGTGCCGCGCCGGCCGCCAGCGGCGCGGCCAGCGCGGTTTTCATGCGCATGCCGCCGGACCCGCCCAGATGCCTCGCCGCCAGCAGCGCCAGCGCCGGCAGGATCGGGAGAATGTAGGCTGGCAGCTTCGAGCGCGACAGGCTGAAGAACACGAACACCGTGGCGCACCAGATGAGCAGCGCGCGGTCGACGTGGATCAGATGCGCGCTGCCGAGAGGCCGTTTCCAGGCGGCGCGCAGCGCGCCGAGCGCCAGAGGCGTCCAGGGCAGCGCCGCCACCAGCAGCACCGGAATGTAGTAGTACCAGCCGCCCGGCCGATTGTGATCGGGCAGCGCGAAACGCGCGAAATGCTCGTGAATGAAGAAAAAACCGAAGAATTCCGGGTTGCGCATCTGCACCGCCGCGAACCAGGGCGCCGCGACGAGCAGGAACAGCGCCAGACCGGGTAGCAGCCACAGCCGGCGCAGCGGCGACGCGTCGCGTTGCACGGCGACATAAATGACCAGGGCGAGGGCCGGGAGCACGGCGCCGATCAACCCTTTGCTCAGGACCGCGAGGCCCATGGCCGCCCACGCCGCTAGCATCCATCGGCGCCGTTCGCTTTCCGCGATGCGCGACTGTTGCGAAAGCAGAAAGCAGAACAGCGCAGCCGTCGCGAAGAAGGCGAGTCCCATGTCCAGGGTCAGTACGCCCGCGAAGATCGGGTAGGCGAACATGCTCGCGAGCAGCAGGCCGGCAACGATGCCGGCCCTGCGCCCGAACAGCGCGCCGCCCGTGATCAGCACCGCCAGCAGCCCGAGAAAACCGGTCGTCGCCGGCCACAGCCGTGCGGTCCACTCCGACTCGCCCAGAAAACGGTAGGCGGCCGCCGTGACCCAGTACTGCAGGGCCGGTTTCTCGAAGTACTTGAGATCGTTGAGGCGCGGCGTGACCCAGTCGCCGCTGGCGACCATTTCGCGCGGGATTTCGGCGTAGCGACCCTCGTCCGGCGCGAACAGGTCGCGGTATTCGAGCGTGCCGAACCAGAGCGCGGCGAGCAGGACGAGCGACAGCGCGAGCACGCGGCGCGTGCCCCAGGTGCGGCGCCGAATATGCGGCGGCGCCCGGTTCAAGCCGGCTTCCTGCGTGCGCGCCAGCGCGACACGAGCCAGGCGATGCCGCCGCCGAGGACGATCAGCGCCGCGGTCAGCGTTTCATAGTGCGCGGCGCGGCCGAGCAGCTGCTCGAACGCCTGCCCCCAGACGTAGCCGAACGCGCAGAACGCGCTGGCCCATACCAGCGCGCCCGCAAAGTTGCCGGCGGCGAAGCGCAGCGCGCTGACCTGCGACATCCCCATCGCGACGGGTCCGGCAATGCGCACGCCGTACAGAAATCGCACCATGAAGGCCAGCGCAATCTCGCGCCCGCCGAACAATCGGTCGAGGCGCGCGCGCGCTGCGTGGATCGCCGGAAAGCGCGCCGCCAGCCGCGGCCCGAAGGCGCGCCCGATAAGGAAGTACAGCTGGTCGCCGAGGAAGCCGGCGATGCTGGCGACCGCGATCACCGCATCGAGCGACAGGTAGCCGCGATGCGCAGCGAAACCGGCGAGCACGAGCACGGTCTCGCCTTCGATGAAGGCGCCGAGGAACAGCGCGGCGTAGCCGTACTGCTGGATCAGAAGCGCAATCGTCACGGCGCGTCCTTTACGGGCGGAAACGTGACGGTCACCGCGAGGCCACGCCCACCCGCGGCCTCGGCAAGCTCGATCGCGGCGCCGTCGCGCTCGACGATCCGCTTGACGATCGCCAGCCCGAGCCCGCTGCCGGAGCCTTGCGCGTCGCGCCCGCGATAGAAGCGGTCGAAGATCCGCGCGCGCTCTTCGGGCTCGATGCCCGGCCCGTCATCGATCACCTGCAGCACCGGCGTGTCGCCGCGGCGCGAAACGGCGACATCGACGTGCCCGCCGCGCGGCGCGTGGCGCAGCGCGTTTTCGACCAGGTTCACGAGCAGGGCGCGCAGTCCCTCGGCGCTGCCCGTGACGGTGGGCGAGTCCCGCAGTTCGAGGCCGAGATCCGCGCCGCGGGCGTCGGCCGCGTCGTCCAGGTCGACCACCACCTGCCGGGCAATCCCGGCCAGATCGAGCCGCTGCCGGGGCGTGCGCGCGCTCTGCGGCTCCTCACGCGCGAGCGCGAGCAGCTGCTGCACCAGGTGCGTGGCGCGATCGAGGCGGCCATGCAGCTTGGCGATGGCCTGCGCCTGCCGCGGGCCCGGCTCGGCGCGTTCGGCGAGCTCCAGCTGCAGCTTGAGCGCGGCGAGCGGGCTGCGCAGCTCGTGCGCGGCGTCGGCGACGAACACGCGCTGCGCTTCCAGCGAGCGCTCGAGCCGCTGCAGCAGATCGTTGAGCGCATCGAGCATCGGCCGGATTTCGGGCGGCATGCCTTCGATCGACAGCGGCTGCAGCGCGTCTTGCGAGCGGCTCGTCAGCGCGCGCGCCACGCGCGCGAGCGCGCGCAGCGCCCGCCCGACGACGATGCCGATCAAGGCGGCCAGCATCGGAATAAGCGCCACGAACGGCGCGACCGAGCGCAGGGCGACGCTGAAGGCGAGCTCGTCGCGCGCCGACTCGGCCTGCGCGACCTGCACGAACTGGCCGCCGCGCTGCAGCGCGTATACGCGCCAGCGGCCCTCGGGCGCCGCGATGCTGGAGAACCCGGCGCCTGCGGCGCGCGGCACGACGACGTCGGGCTGCGAATCGTAGATCGGCTGGCTGCCGGGGCCCCAGATGCGCACGACGATGTCTTCCTCGGGGTCGGCGTCGCGCGGCGCGAGCGGCGCGAAGGCGACGCCCGCCGGCAGCGAAACGGCGATTTCCCGCAACTGGCTGTCGAACAGCTCGGACGCCTCCTCGTGCACCTTGAGGTAGGTCGTGATCGCGGCGATGGTGGTCCCCGCGATCATGCCGCCCAGCAGCCACAGAAGCAGCTGGCGCCGGATCGAGGTCACGGCTTGTGCGCCATCTTGTAGCCCACGCCCCGGACATTGCGGATCAGGCCGGCGCCGATCTTGCGGCGCAGGGCATGGATATGGACTTCCACGGTATTGCTGGCGATTTCCTCGTTCCAGCCGTAAAGCTGTTCCTCGAGCGCGGCACGCGATACGACCTCGCCCGGCCTGCGCATCAGCGCCTGCAGCAGCGCGAATTCGCGCGCGGTCAGGCCAAGCGTCCGGCCTTCGATGCTCGCCTCGCGCGTCGCCGGGTTCAGCGTCAGGCCGGCAAAGCGCAGTTCGGGATCGGCGCGCCCGGCGCCGCGCCTGAGCAGCGCGCGCATGCGCGCGAACAGCTCTTCGAATTCGAACGGCTTCACGAGATAGTCGTCGGCGCCGGCGTCGAGCCCGCGAACCCGGTCGGAAGTGGCATCGCGCGCCGTGATCACGATCACCGGCGCGCCGCCGCCCGACTTGCGGTAGTCGGCGAGCACTTCGAGGCCTTCCTTGCGCGGCAGGCCGAGATCGAGCAGCACCAGGTCGTATACCCCGTTGGCGATCGCGAGCGTGGCCGCGGCGCCGTCCCGCACCCAATCCACGGCGTAGTTCTCCGCGCGCAGGCCTTCCTCCAGGCTTTCGCCGATCATCGCGTCGTCTTCAACCAGCAGCAATCTCATGGTCCGGCGCGCCTGTCGTCGGCAGCGGAGTCAGCCGCGCAACTCGTTGCGGGCCCGGTAGGCGTCGTCGAGACGCTGCTTGGCCTTCAAAACGCCGGCCTCGAGCCCGTGCAGGCGCTCGAAATAGGACGCGCTCAGGCGCGAACCGCCGCCCGCATTGCCGCGCCGCTCGCCGGGCAGCGGCTCGCGTCCCGTCTGCAGCGCGGCTTCGGCGCGGCTCAACGCCCGGGTGGCGTTGACGATTTCCCGGTCGACCCTGTTCCAGGCGCGCTCGCGCGCGGCGTAGTCGGATTCCAGCGCCTTGCCCTCGACCCTGAGCAGGCGCAGGGCGGCGCGCTGCTGCTCGGCGGACAGGGTCTTGATGTCGAGCTTTTCGATTTTGACTGCATTCGGCACCGGCTCGGATGAGTACGTGACCGCGCCATCGGCGCCCGAGGATTTGTAGATCAATTCCGCGGCCGCGGTATTTGCGGCGGCGGCAAGCACGAGCGCGGCTACGAGGCAAGGACGATTCATGGCTTCCTCCTGATGATGGGCTTTCGGCGCATACCGTTCAAACCGCTTCGATCCGGCCGCCGTTCGCGCCGGCTGCGGCTGACCCCGCGAGCCGGTGGTACAGCGCCGGCATGACGACAAGGACGAGCGGCAGCTGGACCGCGAGCCCCGAGATGATCGCCACCGCCAGCGGCTGCTGCATCGCCGACCCCTGCCCGAGGGCCAGCGCGAGCGGCAGCAGAGTGAGAATCGCGGCGACTGTGGTCATTGCGATCGGGCGCATGCGGTTTTTGCCGGCCGCGATCAGCGCCTGATCCCGGGGCAGCGAGCCGCGCAGGTCCTGGAATTCGGAGAAATAGAAAATGGCGACTTCGGTGACGATGCCGACGATCATCGTCATGCCCATCATCGACGAAATGTTGAGCTCGATGCCGGCGATCCAGAGCCCGATGAACACCGCCGACACGGCGAGCAGCGGCGCGGCGAGAATCGCCAGCGCGATGCGGAAGCTTTCATAGAGGAACAGCAGCAGCAGGAACACCAGGCCGATGGCGGCCGCGAACACGCCCATCAGACCGCGGAAAGCGATCTGCTGCTGCTGGTACAGCCCGCCCAGCTCGTAATAGACGCCCTTGGGCAGCAGGCCGGGACGCGACATGACCTGCTCGACATCGCGAATCGAGGAGCCCAGGTCGCGGCCGCTGATGCGCGCGGTGACCGCTACCATGCGCTTGAGGTTCTCTCGCCGCACCTGCGGCTGGCCGCTCACGGCGACGACCGCGGCCACCCGCGTAAGCGGAAACAGGTGGCCGTCGGGCGACCGCAGCAGGAGTCGGCCGATATCAGGCACCGTGGCGCGCGCATTTTCGGGGATCCAGACGCGCACGCCGACGAGCTTGGGCCCGCTCTGGATCTGGGTGGTCACCACGCCGCTCAGGTACGCCGACATCTGCTGGGTGACGTCCTCGGGCGTGGCGCCCTCGAGCGCCGCCTTGACGCGGTCGACGTGGATCTCGAGCGCGTC
>JBDTMD010000128.1:0-5921 GCA_039934435.1 Burkholderiales bacterium | reverse complement strand
CCGCCGTATTGACGTGCGGCACCTGCACACCCGTCACGCCGCGATCGAGCACCTGCAGGATGTGCTCGGCGCTGCGGCTCACCGGGCGGGCAATCGCGGTGATACCGCAGGCCTCGGCCGCCATCGCCATCAGCTCGACGCTCTCCAGGGTCAGCGTGCCGTGCTCGCAATCGAGCAGCACCCAGTCGAAGCCGGCGGCGCCGATGATCTCTACGATCTGCGGCGACGGGATCATGACCGACACGCCGAACACCGGCTCGCCCGCGCGCAGCTTTGCCTTCATCGGATTGCGCATTCAGTCGACGTTCTTCTCGTCCTTGTACATGACCCTGTGCCGCGTGCTCGCGACCCACTCGTCGATCTGCGCCTCGGTCATGCGGTGCGCCGGATCGAAGCGGTTCCAGTTCACGATCTCCCCGAGCTCCTTCTTCCAGCGCTTGTAGGCCGGCTTCGCCGGCGGCCCGAAGCACATGATGTCGAGCACCGAGAGTTCCTCGGGCACGCCGAGCAACGGCTTCATGGCTTGTTGCGCCTTTTCCTGCCCGATCGCGGTGACCCACCAGACGTTGTAGCCCAGGGCGGCCGCGGCGAGGTGCGCCGCCATGGTCGCCGCGGCGACGCTCTGCAGCAGGATGCGCTCGGCGTTCTGCTTGTACATGGCATCCAGCGCCGAGCCGTCGTTCAGGACCGGAAACGCCTTCACCCAGCGGAAATCGCTCGCCACGACGATCATGCCCGGCGCGGTGGCCAGGCCGCGGTAGTCGGGCGTCGGGAACTTCATCTTCATTTTCGCGCGCGCCACCTGCTCTTCGCGGAAGTACTCCATGATGCGGTTTTTCAGCGCCTGCTCGGTGACGACGATGAAATGCCAGGGCTGGGCATTGGCGCCTGACGGGCTGTGGCGCGCGGCCTCGAGGATCATCCCGTAGTGCTCGCGCGGCACCGCGTACCCGGGGTCGAAGGCGCGCACCGTCATGCGGCTCTTCACGACGTCCATGAGCGCGTCGTAGCGGCTGCGGTCCATCGCGCTACTCGCGCACGCGCGACAGCTTTTTCACGTCCGGCAGGCGCCGCAGCGCGCGCATGACACGGGCCAGGTGCTGGCGGCCCTGCACCTCGACCACCAGCAGCATGGTGGTGTACACCGTCCGGTCTTCCTCCATGGTGATGGAGTCGATGTTCGAGCCCGACTCGGCGATCTCGGAGGCGACCTTGGCGAGCACGCCGCGCTGGTTGGCGACCATCACCTTGATCGCCGTCTGGTAGAGCCGCGAGGGCGTGGGCGCCCATTCGACGTCGATCCATTGCTCGGGCTCGTTCCTGCGCGAGCGCTCGATCAGGGGGCATTCGGCGCTATGCACCACCAGTCCCTGGCCCTTCTTCATCGAGCCGACGATGCCGTCGCCGGGAATCGGGCGGCAGCAGGTGCCAAGCTGCACCGCCATGCCCTCGGTGCCGCGGATGACGACGCTCGCCGCCTTGCTGAGCGCCTTCGGCTCGGTGTCCGCGCGCATCACCAGGCGGCGCGCCACCACCGCCGGCAACTGCTTGCCCAGGCCGATGTCGGCGAGCAGCTCGCGCTTGGTGCGGCCGACGGTTTCGCGGATCACGCGCTCCCAGTTGGCGTCGTCGATGTCGCCGAGCGCCACGCCGTAGCCCCTGAGCGCGTGCTCAAGCAGCCGCTCGCCGAGGGCCGCCGACTCGTCGTACTGCATGGTCTTGAGGAAGTGGCGGATGTTGGCGCGCGCCTTGCCGGTGCGCACGTACTGCAGCCAGGCGGGGTTGGGCTTGGCATGGCTCGCGGTGATGATCTCGACGCGATCGCCGTTGCGCAGCTCGGCCCTGAGCGGCACCAGCTCGCCGTTGACCTTGGCGGCAACGCAGCGGTTGCCGATGTCGGTGTGCACCTGGTAGGCAAAGTCGACGGCGGTGGCGCCGCGCGGCAGCGACAGGATGCGGCCCTGGGGCGTGAAGACGTAGACCTCGTCGGGAAACAGGTCGATCTTGACGTGCTCGAGGAACTCCTGCGGATCGCCCGACTGGTTCTGGATCTCGAGCAGCGACTGCAGCCACTGGTGCGTGTTCTTCTGCAGCTCCGAGAGCGAGCCGGTTTCGTCCTTGTACATCCAGTGCGAGGCGACGCCGGCTTCGGCCAGCCGGTGCATCTGCTCGGTGCGGATCTGCACTTCCATCGGCACGCCGTAGGGACCGATCAGCGCGGTGTGCAGCGACTGGTAGCCATTCGCCTTGGGGATGGCGATGTAGTCCTTGAATTTGCCCGGCACCGGCTTGTACAGCGCATGCAAAGTGCCGAGCGCGAGGTAGCAGGTGGCCACATCCTTCACCACCACGCGCAGCCCGTAAATGTCGTGCACCTCGGAGAACGACAGGTGCTTCTCGATCATCTTGCGGTAGATGGAGTAGATGTGCTTCTCGCGCCCGCTGACCGCCGCGCTGATGCCCGCATCGCCGAGCTTCGCCTTCACCGCGGATTCGATCTTGCTCACCACCTCGCGGCGGTTGCCGCGCGCCGACTTGGTCGCCTTGACCAGCGTGCGGTAGCGCAAGGGGTAGAGGTGGGCGAAGGCGAGCTCCTGCAGCTCGTGACGCAGCGCGTTGAGACCGAGCCGATTGGCGATCGGCGCGTAGATCTCCATGGTCTCGCGCGCCACGCGCCGGCGTTTCGCCGGCGGCACCGCGTCGAGCGTGCGCATGTTGTGCAGCCGGTCGGCGAGCTTGATCAGGATGACGCGCACGTCGCGCGCCATGGCCAGCAGCATTTTGCGGAAGTTCTCGGCCTGCGCGTCCTCGGCCGACTGGAATTCGATCTTGTCGAGCTTCGACAGGCCATCCACCAGTTCCGCCACCGGCTTGCCGAAGGTGTCCGAGATTTCCGCCTTGGTGACGGCGGTGTCCTCCATCACGTCGTGCAGCAGCGCCGCCATCAGCGCCTGGCCGTCGAGATGCCAGCCGGCCAGGATCTCGGCGACCGCGAGCGGATGCGAGATGTAGGGATCGCCCGACAGGCGCTTTTGCCCGGAGTGCGCCGCCTTGGAAAAGCGGTACGCGTCCGCCAGGCGCGCGACGTCCGCCTTCTTCAGGTAGCTGAAGCGGCTCGCGTCGAGGTTCTGTACGGCGGCCATGCGGGGAGATTACCCCATGGCCCGCCCCCTTCGGGGGCTTGTCGCGCAGCTCAGGGAGCCGGCGGCGTGGGGATGGTGGGGTTGCGCTTCAGGACTTCGGTGCCGATCTTGCCGGAGGCGATCTCGCGCAGGGCGATCACGGTCGGCTTGTCGCGGTTCGGCTCTACCAGCGGCGAGGCGCCGGCGCTCAGCTGGCGCGCGCGGTAGGTGGCGGCGAGCGTCAGCTGGAAGCGGTTCGGGATTCGGTGCAGGCAGTCGTCAACGGTGATGCGGGCCATGTTCAGCTTTCCGGTTTGAAGACTTCGGCATGCCGCGCCAGCTGCCGGGCGACGGCCAGGCGTTCTGCGCGCACGAGCGCCTTCAGGTCCTGCAGGGCGTCGTCGAAGTTATTGTTAATTATAGCGTATTTGAACTCCACGGCGTGGGTCATTTCTTCCATGGCATTGGTCAGGCGCCGGCGGATGACCGCATCCGCGTCCTGGGCGCGCGCGCGCAGGCGCCGCTCGAGCTCGCGCATCGACGGCGGCAGGATGAACACGCCGATGCAATCGGGGTGCAGCCGCCGCACCTGCTCGGCGCCCTGCCAGTCGATCTCCAGCACTAGGTCGAGGCCGCTGGCGCGCGTCTTCTCGATCACTTTCTGCGATGTGGCGTAGCGGTGGCCGTGCACTTCGGCGCTCTCGAAGAATTCGCCGCGCTCGAGCATCGCCGAGAACGCGGGCAGATCGACGAAATGGTATTCGCGCCCGTTCTGCTCGCCGGGACGCGGGGCGCGCGTGGTGTAGGACACCGACAGCGCGACGCCGCGGTCGGCCGCCAGCAGCCCCTTGATGAGCGAGGACTTGCCGGCGCCCGAAGGCGCGGTGATGACGAAGAGCAGGCCGGTCATTCGATGTTCTGCACCTGTTCGCGCAGCTGCTCGATGAGCAGCTTCAATTCGAGCGCGCAATCGGCGATCTCGCGCGTCGCCGCCTTGGAGGCGAGGGTGTTGGCTTCGCGGTTGAGCTCCTGGGCGAGAAAGTCGAGCCGCTTGCCGGCCGCGCCGCCCGCGGCGAGCACGCGCTCGACCTCGCTGATGTGCGCGCCGAGGCGCTGCAGCTCCTCCTCGACATCGGTCTTGACGGCGAACACCGCGAGCTCGGCGCGCAGGCGTTCGTCGTCGGCGCTGCCCAGGGCCTCGCGCAGGCGCTCGGCCAGGCGCGCCTGGTAGGCGGCGTTCGCCTCCGGCACCAGCGGCGCCACCTGCGCGACGCGCTCGCGCAGCTCGGCGGCGCGCCCGGCGAGGATCGCGGCGAGCCTGGCGCCCTCGCGCTCGCGCGCGGCGCACAGCTCGTCGACCGCGCGCGCCGCCAGCACGCCGACGCGCGTGCGCAGCTCGTCGCCGTCGAGCGCGCTTTCGCGGATCACGCCGGGCCAGCGCAGCACGTCGCTCGCCGACAGCGGCGCGGCGTCGGCGAACGCGCGCCGCGCCTCGTCCTGCAACCGGCGCAGCGCTTCGAGCGCCGCCGGGTCGAGCCCCTGCGCGCTGCCCGCGCCCGGCGCGAACGACAGGCGGCAGTCGACCTTGCCGCGCGCAACGCGCGCCGCGATCGTCTCGCGCAGCAGCGGCTCGAACGCGCGCAGCTCGTCGGGCACGCGGAACTGCAGGTCGAGGAAGCGCGCGTTCACCGAGCGCAGCTCCAGGCTGAGCGCGCCGCGCGGATGCTCGGCCGAGGCGAGCGCGTAACCGGTCATGCTGCGGATCAAGGGGACAGTTCGGACAGTTCGCGCGAAGGCGTGCGAAACGAAGCAGGTATCATAGGGGAGATGCCGGCCCAAGCCAACCAGCCGCTGCCGGAGGGCCGGCAGCTGCTCAACTATCGCATCCTGCGCGTGCTGGCCCATGGCGGATTTTCCTTCGTCTACCTCGCGCACGACGAGAACGAAACGCCGGTGGCGATCAAGGAGTACCTGCCGGCGACGCTCGCGCTGCGCACCGGCGAGGGCGCCGAGCCGGTGGTGCCCGAGGCGCACGCGGCGGCGTTCCGCTACGGCCTCAAGTGCTTCTTCGAGGAAGGCCGCGCCCTGGCGACGCTCGCCCATCCCAACGTCGTGCGGGTGCTGAATTTCTTCCGCGCCAATGAAACCGTGTACCTGGTGATGCGCTACGAGCGCGGCCGCACGCTGCAGGAGCACATCCACAAGAAGACCGGCTCCATCAAGGAAGAGTGGCTGCGCGGCACCTTCGTCAACCTGCTGAACGGCCTGCGCGAAGTGCATTCCAACAAGCTGCTGCACCTGGACATCAAGCCCGGCAACGTCTACCTGCGCGGCGACGGCACGCCGCTGCTCATCGATTTCGGCGCCGCGCGGCAGATGCTCGCGGGCGAGGCGCCGGCACTGGCGCCGATGTACACGCCGGGCTTCGCGTCGCCGGAACACCACGCCGATCGCACCAAGCTCGGGCCCTGGAGCGACATCTACTCCATCGGCGCGACGCTGTACTCGTGCCTGCTGGCGGAGGCGCCGCCGCCGGCCGAGGAGCGCATGGAGAAGGACCGCTACGTTTCCGCGCGGCGCGCCGCCGCCGGCCGCTTCACGCCCGAGCTGCTCGATACCGTGGATTGGTGCCTGCGGCTCGATCACCTCGAGCGCCCGCAGAGCGTGTTCGCGCTGCAAAAGGCGCTCGCCGGCGAGAAGCCGCCCGAGTTCCGCCGCGCATTGCCGATCCTCGACCAGCTGAAGGGCGCGCTCGCGCGCTTTGCACGGCGATGAAGTGCGCCATTCACCAGGAAACGC
>JBDTMD010000127.1:0-5933 GCA_039934435.1 Burkholderiales bacterium | reverse complement strand
GAAGGTGCGGCCGATGTAGCGGTTCTTGACGAAGCCCTCGCGGTACGGCAGGCCGAGCTCCTGCGCCAGCTGCAGGGCCGAGGACCGGCTCGAATCCGGAATCGGAATCACCACGTCGATGTCGAGATGGCGATAGTCCTTGCGGATCTTCTCGGCGAGCTTCTCGCCCATCACCAGGCGCGCCTCATACACCGAGGCGCCGTCGATCACCGAGTCCGGGCGCGCCAGGTACACGTACTCGAAGATGCAGGGATTGAGCGAGGTCTGCGCCGCGCATTGCTGGCTGTGGAAGTTGCCCTCCTCGTCGATCAGCACCGCCTCGCCCGGCGCGACGTCGCGCAGCAGCCGGAAGCCCAGCGCATCCAGCGCCACCGATTCCGAGGCCACCATGTATTCGGTGCCGCGCGCGGTCTCGTTATAGCCGATGACCGCCGGACGGATGCCGTAGGGATCGCGGAACGCGAGCACGCCGTAGCCGGCGATCATGGCGATCACGGCGTAGGCGCCGCGGCAGCGTCGATGGACGTTGGTCACGGCGCGGAAAATGGTCTGCGGGTCGAGCCGCAGCTTGACCGAGGTCTTTTCCAGCTCGTGCGCCAGCACGTTGAGCAGCACCTCCGAGTCGGAGCTGGTGTTGATGTGCCGCAGGTCCTGGCGGAACATCTCCTCCTTCAGCTGATCGGCGTTCGTCAGGTTGCCGTTGTGGCCGAGCACGATGCCGAAGGGCGAATTAACGTAGAACGGCTGCGACTCGGCCGAATTGAAGGCCGAGCCCGCGGTCGGGTAGCGGCAGTGGGCAACACCGATGTTGCCCGGCAGCGAACGCATGTTGCGCGTGCGGAACACGTCGCGCACCTGACCGTTGCCTTTCTGCATGTGGAACGTCTTGCGCTCGGCGGTGACGATGCCCGCCGCGTCCTGGCCGCGATGCTGCAGGAGCAGCAGCCCGTCGTACAACAGCTGGTTGACGGGTGAACGCGCTACGATGCCGAGGATCCCGCACATGGGAGCCGTCTCGCGGTGACGTTAAGGATCAATGATAGCGCAGGCGCTGGCCCAGCGCCTGCGGCAGCCAGGGCTTGAGGGCGATTGCCGCGCGCCCGATCGGCGGCCCGCACACCGAATCGCGCCACGCGCTCTGGCGAGGAAACGCGGTCAGGCCGGCGACGATGGCGAAGGCGAGCAGGATGACCAGGGCGCGCGCCGCCCCGAACATGCCGCCGAGCACATGGTCCAGCTCGCCCAGTCCCGCCACCTTGACCAGCTTGCGCAGGAACTGCCCCACCAGTGTGCACACCGCGAGAATTACGATAAACACCGCAACGAAAGCGATCAGAATGCGCAGCTCCGGCGTCGGCACCGACTCGGGCATCACCTCGGCAAGCGGCCCGCCGAAATAGTTCGCGCCGAGAAACGCCAGCACCCATGCCGCCACCGAGATCACTTCGCGCACCAGGCCGCGCCAGGCACCCCAGGCGATCGATATCAGGAGCCCGGCGAGTATGACGTAATCGAGCCAGGTCATCTCACGACCGGGTGGTCACGCCGCCGGGCTTGAATCCCAGCGCCTTGATCTGCTTGAGGGCGCGCTCGGCGGCATCACGGCTCGGGAATGGCCCCGCTCGCACGCGCGTCACCTTGCCCTGCGCGGTGGCCAAAGGCTCGGTGTAGTACGGGATCTTCGCCGCCTTCAGCTTGGCGATGACGCCATCGGGCTCGGCATAGGCGCCTACCGGCACGACGAACAGTGCATTGGCGAGCGCCGCTTCAGCGCGCGCGCGTTCCGCCTCGGTGGGCGCAGGCTTGCTCTTCGGCACCGGGGCAGTTTTTTCCTCCGCCTGGGGCGGTGGCGCTTCGGGCTTGACCTCGGCCTTCGGGGCTTCCTGCGGTGGCGGTGCGGGCTTGGGAACTGCCTTGGGCTTGAATGCCGATTCGTCCTCGTTGGGAATACGCACGCTGACGGGGGCTGTTTGGCGCGGCTGCGGGTCGAAGATCCACGGCAGCACGATCACCGCGACCAGCACCAGTGCGATCGAGCCGACCAATCGCCGCCGGCCGCGGCGCTTCAGCGTATTGACGTCCTGGGATTCAGCCATGTGTGCCGGCGCCGATTCGGGTGACCGCAAGGGATTGCATCACTTCGGCGACGGTGAGAAAGGATCCGAAGGCGACGATTTTATCATTCTCTTTCGCCTCCTCCCGCGCCGCGGCAAGCGCGGCCGCCACGCTGGGATGCGTGTGCAGCGGGCCGCGGATGCCCGCGCCCGACAGGATGCGCGCCAGCTCCTCGGCGTCCGTTCCGCGCGGCCCGGCCAGGCTGCACAGGTGCCAGCGCGTGACGCGCGCTGCCAGTTTCAGTGCCACGCCGGCAATGTCCTTGTCGCGCAGCATGCCGAACACGGCGATGGTTTCGGCGGCAAAGCCGGCGTCGCCGAGGTTCTGCGCCAAGGTTTCCGCCGCCTGCGGATTGTGTGCGACGTCGAGAACGATCTGCGGCCTGCCCGGCAGCACCTGGAAGCGCCCGGGCAGCTCGACTTCGGCAAGGCCGCGTCGCACATCCTGCATGCTCACCGGCAGGCGCTCGCGCAGCGCATCGAGCGCCGCGAGCGCCGCCGCCGCATTGCGCAACTGACGCTTGCCGCGCAATGCAGGATGGCCGAGCGCGGAGCGCCGTCCCGCGGGCCCCCAGTAGTCCCACTGACCTGGATGCGCGCGGTAGCCGAAGTCCCTGCCGAAAAGCAGCAGCCGCGCGCCCAGGCTGGCCGCTGCGTCGAGAACGCTGGCCGGCGGATCGGGATCGGCGACGACCGCCGTGCGCCCGCGCCGGAAGATGCCGGCCTTCTCGCGGCCGATGGCTTCGCGCGAATCGCCCAGATATTCCATGTGATCCAGGCCGACGCCCGTAATGACTGCGCAGTCGGCGTCGAGCACGTTGACCGCGTCGAGCCGTCCGCCCAGCCCGACTTCCAGCACCAGCGCATCGAGCTCGGCGCGCGCAAACAGCCAGAACGCCGCCAGCGTGCCGTATTCGAAATAGGTCAGGGGCACAGTGCCGCGCGCCTGCTCCACGGCGGCAAATGCCTGCTCCAGCGGCGCATCCGGCACTTCCTCGCCGGCAATGCGCACGCGCTCGTTGTAGCGCAGGAGGTGCGGCGAGGTGTACTGGCCAACGCGCCGGCCCGAGGCGAGCAGGATGCGCTCCAGCAGCGCGCAAACGGAACCCTTGCCGTTCGTGCCCGCGACCGTCACCACCGGGCATGCGATTGCCAGATCCATGCGCGCCAGGACCTCGCGCACACGATCGAGTCCCAGCGCGATGGCGTCGGGATGCTGGCGACCGATGAATTCCAGCCACTGCGCGAGCGTGCGGGCGCTCACGAAGGCTGGTCGACGGCGATCCCCTGTAGCAGCGCGATGAGCGTCGCCAGCTTGTCCCGCAGCTGGCGGCGGTCGACGATCATGTCGACGGCGCCCTTTTCCAGCAGGAACTCGGCGCGCTGGAATCCTTCCGGCAACTTCTGGCGCACGGTCTGCTCGATCACGCGCGGGCCGGCAAAGCCCACCAGGGACTTCGGCTCGGCGATGACCACGTCGCCGATCATGGCGTAGCTCGCCGACACGCCGCCCGTGGTGGGGTCGGTGAGCACCGTGATGAACGGCAGGCGGCGCTCGGCGAGATCCGTAAGCGACGCGGTGGTCTTTGCCATCTGCATGAGCGAGAGCAGGCCCTCCTGCATGCGCGCGCCGCCGCTCGCCGTAATGACGATGAACGGCAGCTTCTGCTCGATGGCGACGCGCACGCCGCGCACGAAGCGCTCGCCCAGCACCGAGCCCATGGTGCCGGCCATAAAATCGAATTCGTGCACCGCCACCACCACGCCGAGCGACTTGATCGCGCCCTGCATCACGACCAGAGATTCCGACTCGCCCGACTCGGCTTCCGCCTCGAGCAGCCGCTCGGAGTACTTGCGCGAATCGCGAAACTTCAGCGTGTCCACCGGCAGCACCTCGGCGCCGATCTCGAAGCGCCCGTCGGCATCGAGCAGTGCGTCGAGCCGCGCGCGCGCCCCGATCCTCTGGTGGAAGCCGCATTTCGGGCAGACGTTGAGGTTCTTCTCCAGGTCCGTGCTGTAGAGCACCGCGTCGCAGGACGGGCATTTGGTCCACAAGCCCTCGGGCACCGCGCGCTTCGGCCCGTACGAGCGCTGGATCTTCGGCGGCAGTAGTTTTTGCAGCCAGCTCATTGCACCACCACCTGCGCGTCGAGCGCCTCGCGGATGGGCTTGAGCAGCGCCTTGACCCGCGCGACGGCGTGTTCCGGGCCCGCGGCTTCGATTTCCTGAATGATGCGGCTGCCGATGACCACGGCATCTGCGGTCTGCGCCACGCGCCGCGCCGAATCGGCGTCGCGGATGCCGAAGCCCACACCGATCGGCAATCGCGTCGCCGCGCGGATCTTGGGGATGCGCGCCGCCACGTCGTCGAGGTCGAGATGCCCGGCGCCGGTCACGCCGCGCAGCGACACGTAGTACAGGAATCCGCTGCCAATCCGCGCCACCGCCTCGATGCGCTTCTGCGTGGAAGTCGGCGCCAGCAGGAATATCGGGTCGATGCCGCTTGCCTTGGCGAGCGCCGCGAACTGCACGCACTCCTCGGGCGGATAGTCGACGACGATGACGCCATCCACGCCCGCCTCCTGCGCCGTGCGCACGAAGCGCTCCGTGCCCATCGCCTCGATGGGATTGGCGTAGCCCATCAGCACCAGAGGCGTGCGCGTATCGTGGCCGCGGAAATCGTGCACCATGCCGAGTACGCTGGCGAGACCCACGCCGTGGCGCAGCGCCCGCTCCCCCGAGCGCTGGACCACGGGGCCGTCGGCCATCGGATCGCTGAACGGCACGCCAATCTCGAGGATGTCGGCACCGGAATCGACCAGTGCGCGCATCAGCGGCACGGTCATCGCCGGCGACGGATCGCCCGCCATGATGTACGGAATGAGCGCCTTGCGGTTGGCCTGGTGCAGGCGCTCGAAGCAGGCCTGAATGCGCGACACGGCTAGAGCTTGAGGCCCGAACGCTCGGCGACGGTCTGCATGTCCTTGTCGCCGCGGCCGGAAAGGTTGACGAGCAGGATGCAATCTTTCGCCATCGAGGGGGCGATTATCGCTGCATGGGCGACGGCGTGCGCCGACTCGAGCGCCGGGATGATGCCTTCGAAGTGGCACAGGTCGTTGAATGCGCGCAGCGCGTCCGCGTCGGTGACCGCGACGTACTCGGCGCGGCCCGAGTCCTTCAGCCAGGCGTGCTCGGGTCCCACGCCCGGGTAGTCCAGGCCCGCCGATATCGAGTGCGTTTCGGCGATCTGGCCGTTGGCGTCCTGCAGCAGGTAGGTGCGATTGCCATGCAGCACGCCGGGCTTGCCGGCGCAAAGCGAAGCCGCATGCCGGCCGCTGGCGATGCCCTCGCCGGCCGCCTCGACCCCGATCAGGCGCACGCCCTCGACGTCGATGTAGGGGTAGAAGATGCCCATCGCGTTGGAGCCGCCGCCGACGCAGGCGATCACCGCGTCGGGCTGGCGCCCGGCGATCTCGGGCATCTGCAACTTGCATTCCTCGCCGATCACCGACTGGAAGTCGCGCACCATCATCGGATACGGATGCGGGCCCGCGACCGTGCCGATGATGTAGAACGTGTTGTCGACATTCGTGACCCAGTCGCGCATGGCTTCGTTCAGCGCGTCCTTGAGCGTTTTCGAGCCCGATTCCACCGGCACCACGCTCGCCCCGAGCAGTTTCATGCGGTACACGTTCTGCACCTGGCGCTTGATGTCCTGCGCGCCCATGTACACCACGCACTGCATGCCGTAGCGCGCGGCGACCGTGGCGCTGGCCACGCCGTGCATGCCGGCGCCGGTCTCGGCGATGATGCGCGGCT